>JAKJHA010000176.1 GCA_022704125.1 Verrucomicrobiota bacterium
CGAGGTATCCGAACACATGCTTGCGTACGCCGCCGATGGAGACTTCGTCTTGGTCGCCGGCGAGGTTCTGAACCACGGTGGCTTCCAGATTGAGCTGGGCGCGGAGCTGGTCAAAAAAGGCGATCTGCACGCGCGCGCCCAGCGTTACGCTCCCGGCGTCGGGCGTCAGGCGTCCGCACATCAGATCGAGCAGCGTGGTCTTGCCGGAGCCGTTGGGACCGATGATGCCGATACGCTCGCCGCGCAGAACCTTGGCGCTGAAATTGCGGATGATCGGTGCACTGCCGGGGTAGGCGAAAGAGAGCCCCTCGATCTTCAATACCTGCTCGCCGGAGGCTTCGGCCGCGTCGAGTTGCATGCGGCTCACGCCGGTTTGGGTGCGCCGCTGCTTGAATGTTTCGCGTAGTTGGAGCAGTGCCGCTACGCGGCCCTCGTTGCGTGTGGTGCGCGCCTTGACGCCGCGCCTGATCCAGACTTCTTCTTGGGCGAGCCGCTTGCTCTTGCGTTCCCAGTAGACGGCTTCGTCATTAAGCAGATCCTGCTTGCGCTGCAGGAAGGTCTCGTAGTCGCAATCCCAGCCGACAAGCTGGCCACGGTCGAGATCAAGCACCTTTACCGCCACCCGCTTGAGGAAAGCGCGGTCGTGCGTGACGAAGAGACAAGCGCAACGGCTCTTGCGTAAAAAGCCCTCCAGCCACTCGATGGTTGCGATGTCCAGATGGTTGGTGGGCTCGTCGAGCAACAGCAGGTCGGGATCGGCGACCAAGGCGCGTGCTAGCAGTGCGCGACGGCGCATGCCCCCTGAGAGTGTGTTGAACAGGGCTTCCCCGTCCAGCCCGAGTTGGGTCAGAAACAGCGCAGGGCCAGGGTGGTGGGTATCGCGGGCCTCATGGCTCAAGCCTCGCGCGACGATGTCGGCGACGGTGCCGTCGGTATCGCGCGGCACGTCCTGCGTCAAAAAGGCGGTACGCAGGCCCGGCTGGCGGATGATCTCGCCCGTGTCGGGCTGGATGGTGCCGGCAATGATCTTGAGCAGGGTGGACTTGCCCTCGCCGTTGCGTCCTGTGACGCAGGCGCGGTCACCGGGTTCGACACTGAAGCTGACTTCATCCAACACGGCGGGGCCGCCGTAGCCGATACTAACATTGCGAAGAGATAGAAGTGCCATAGGAGAGTGAGTGACGAGTAGTGAACGGCGGACAATGATACGGTTTCGGGTTTATGTCGTCAATGCCGGCCTCCAATTGCTGCGACGTCACAAAGGTTGAACTGGAAACAGGCGGTCGAGTGTGATTAAATGAAACCCCGATTTTCATCAGGAAGGGCAGTTTGCGTTAGCCCTTAGGAGCATAAGGTTGACACATGAACTTAATCAAAACGATTTTCGGAACGAAAAACGAACGCGATCTAAAGCGGATGCAGCCGCTGGTGGAACAGATCAACGAGTTTGAAAAGTCCTACCAATCGCTGACCGACGATCAGCTTAAAGGCAAGACCGTCGAGTTTAAGGAGCGCGTGGCGCAGGGGGAGTCGCTGGACGATCTGCTGTGCGAGGCTTTTGCTGTCGTCAAAAACGCCTGTCGGCGGCTGTGTGGCACGTCGCGCGAGGTGTGCGGACATGAGCTGGTCTGGGACATGGTGCCGTTTGATGTGCAGCTCATCGGCGGCATCGTGCTGCATCAGGGGAAGATCGCCGAGATGCAGACGGGTGAGGGTAAGACGCTGGTGGCGACCCTGCCGCTGTACCTGAACGCGCTCTCCGGGCAGAATGTGCGGCTGGTGACGGTGAACGATTATCTGGCCCGCCGTGACGCGCAGTGGATGGGGCATGTGCTGGAGTATCTCGGCCTGACGGTCGGCTGTATCCAAAACAACATGACCCCGTCCGAACGGCGCGAACAGTATGCCTGCGATATAACCTACGGCACCAACAGCGAGTTCGGTTTCGACTACCTGCGCGACAACGGCATGGCCGTCGAAGCGGCACAGGTGGTGCAGCGCGGGCACTATTTCGCGATCATCGACGAAGTCGACAGTATTCTGATCGACGAAGCACGGACGCCGTTGATTATCTCCGGCCCGGCGGCACACTCCTCGACCGCGCAGTATGTCGAGCTGAAGCCGCGGGTAGAGCGGCTGGTACGCGAACAGAATGAGATCTGCAACGGCTTCATTGCCGATGCCAAGAAGGCGCTGGAGGAGGAAGACGACGAGACGGCGATGCGTAAGCTGTATCAGGTGTATCACGGCATGCCCAAGCATAAGCAGTTCCTGCACATGCTCGAGGAGGTTGCGGTGCGCCGTCTGCATGAGCAGGTCGAGAGCATGATGATGACCGAGATGCGCAAGGAAGAGGCACGCGATCTGCGAGAGGAACTGCTGTTCACGATCGATGAGCGGACGCGCGAGGTGGCGCTGACCGACAGCGGCAACGAGACACTCTCGCCCTCCGACCCCGAGATGTTTGTGATGCCCGATCTGATTTCTGCGCTCTCTGCATTGGATGGGGATGCTACGCTGAGCGCAGAAGAACGCGCCAAGCGCCGCCAGCAGCTTCAGGCCGATTTCATGGTTCGCAGCGAGCGGGTGCACAACGTTGACCAACTCCTGCGCGCCTACTGCCTGTACGAAAAGGATGTGGACTATGTGGTCCAGGACAACCACGTCTACATCGTGGATGAGTTCACGGGACGCATCCTGCCGGGACGGCGCTGGAGCGACGGCCTGCATCAGGCGGTCGAAGCCAAGGAGGGCGTCGAGATCGAGCGCGAGACGCAGACGCTGGCGACGATCACGATCCAGAACTATTTCAGGCTCTACAAAAAGCTGGCCGGCATGACCGGCACGGCGGAGACCGAAGCTTCGGAGTTCCACGATATTTACAAACTCGACGTGGTGGTGATCCCGACCAACCGGCCGGTGCGCCGTGTGGACGGCAACGACCAGATCTATAAAACCCAGCGCGAGAAATACAAGGCGATCATCAGTCAGGTGGAGCAGCGCCACCAGCGCGGCCAGCCTGTGCTGCTGGGCACGGTGACGGTCGAAACCTCGGAAGTGCTGAGCCGCATGCTACGCATGGCGAAGATCCCGCACAATGTGCTGAACGCCAAGAACCATGCACGCGAGGCGGAGATCGTCTCGCTGGCGGGGCAGCCCGGCGCGGTCACCATCGCGACCAACATGGCGGGCCGCGGTACGGACATCAAGCTCGGCGAAGGTGTGGTCTGGGTGCCGGACTCCACGATCAAGTCACAGATCAAGTTGGAGGACAAATACGACAACGGCCGCAAGACGCTGCGTGAGTTGCTGATCGAGAAGCCTTGCGGTCTGCATGTCATCGGTTCCGAGCGGCATGAGTCGCGTCGTATCGACCGGCAGTTGCGTGGCCGCTGCGCACGTCAGGGCGACCCCGGTTCCTCGCAGTTTTACATCTCGCTCGAAGACAGTCTGATGCGCCTGTTCGGATCGGACCGTATCTCCGGCATCATGACGCGTCTGGGTATGCAGGAGGGGGAGGCGCTTGAGCACAAGTGGCTGAACCGTTCGGTCGAAACAGCGCAGCGCCGCGTGGAGCAGCAGAACTTCGCGATCCGCAAGCGCACTCTGGAGTACGATGATGTGATGAACCGGCAGCGTACAGTCGTCTACGACTTGCGCGGCGAGGTGTTGATGTCGGAAAGCGCGCATCCCCACATTCTGGATGTGTTCAACGATTTGATTCTGACACAGTGCGAGCGTTATCTCACCTCGGCCAAAGAAGCGCAACCGCAGGAACTGGTCGCCTGGGTGACCGAAACCTTCCCGGTGGCGCTACATGTAGAGGAGGTCGAGCCGTTCAAAGGCGAGCCGGAGAAGGCGGGCGAGGTGGTGTACACGCGAGTCGCGGAGGCGTACGAGTTGAAGTGCTCGGTGGAGGATCCCCAAGTGCTGCCGATCATGGAGCGCGCGGTGTTCCTCAGCGGTATCGACCGGCAGTGGCAGGATTATCTGCGCGCGATGGACGAGTTGCGGCACGGTGTGAATCTGCGGGCGTACGGCCAGCGCGATCCGCTGGTGGAGTACAAGCGCGAAGCTTTCAGCATGTTCGAGGAACTGATGACGAACATCAAAACCGAGGTGGCGACCTCGGTGTTCCGCGCAACCACGCTGCAGAACTACCAACGGATGATGTCGGCCGGACCGGCACGCGTGCAGACCGTGCACACGGACGTCAACATGCTTGCGGGCGGAGTGCAGCCGCAACCGGGTGCGGAGCCGTCCGGTAGGCGGGGGCCGTCGGTGGATGTGCCGGATTCGGCGGTGGCCGGGTTCGATGCGATGCTGGATGCGCTTTCTGATCGTGCGCCGTCGCCGCAGGCCAGCGGGCCGCAGCCGGTTCAGTCGCGCGCTTCGGTCGGGCGCAACGATCCGTGTCCGTGCGGCAGCGGTAAAAAATACAAGAAGTGCTGCGGGCAGGGGCTCTGAGGAACGCTGAACGCTGAACGCTCTTTGGTTTCAAGGTTTCATGGTTTCATCCAAATCTGGATCGGGATCGCTATCGGGATCGATTATCAGCCCTGAAAGGGGCAACTAAGGGACAGGTATTTAGACGACTTCAGTGCGCGGAGGGAAAACTCAACGTTCAACGCTCAACGTTCAACGGGAGGGACGAGCGTCTGCTCGTCCATTGCTCTGCCTCTTGCAGTGCTTCGCAAGTTTGGCAAAAAGATTTGGAGTGCGGCGGCAAGCGGTATCCCGCGCGACGCCGCTTTTTGAGCGTGGGCGCGGCGGCAGGGCGGCGCGCAAAAGCGGTGCCGCGACCCGCGCGCAGCGTAGCTCTTGTCACCGCACTCCAGGATGCGCACCCCGTACAATGGGCGGCGTGACCCTACTTCTTACTTCCGCTTGCGAAGCGCGCGTACGCGAGGCAGAGCACACCCAGCACGAAGAGGCCGAGGCTGATGGTCTGGCTGATCGAGAACGGGCCGACCGCCAGACGCGGGTCGCCGCGCAGATACTCGATGCCGAATCGCAACACGGCGTATCCGATCAGATAGCACCCCGTGATGAAACCGCGCTCGGTGTGTTTGCGCGGATAAAGCGAGAAGAGCAGTACGAAAAGCAACGCGTTCGCGGCGGACTCGATCAGTTGCGTGGGGATCACGGGCAGGCTTTTCAAGGCGGTGCGTTCGATCAACGGCGGCACGGCTGAAACTTGCTCCCACCAGGCCGGCGACTCGCGCGGGAAGCAGACACCAATCCAGGAATCAGTGATTTTGCCGTAGCAACAGCCGTGCATGAAACAACCGATACGTCCAAGGGCATGGCCGAGGGGCAGGACCGCCAGCACGAGATCGGTGACTTGAAAAAGGTGCATTCGGCAGATGCGCGTGTAGACAATCAGCACGATCGCTGCGGCGATCAATCCGCCGTAAAACATCAATCCGCCTTGATCGACACGGAGTACCGACAGCGGATTCCCCGCAAACTCAGTCGTCCAATGTTCCAGCACGTAAGCGATGCGCGCGCCGACGACAGCCGACAGCATGAGCCACGTGAGCAGGCTGGAGAGCGCGTCGGCATTTTTCCCGGTACGTTTGCAGAGACGAACGGCGGCCAGCCACCCCAACAGAAAGCCCAATGCCATGCAAAGTCCATAGGAACGGATCGGCGGTAACGAGCCCAACTGAAAA
>JAKJHA010000177.1 GCA_022704125.1 Verrucomicrobiota bacterium
ACCGCCTGTGTGATCGTGAAAATCTCGTGCGGCAGGGTGCCGCCGTTGGTGTCGCAGAGCACCACGCCGGAGGCGCCTTCGCGCATCGCCGTTTGCAGCGTGCTCAGCGCATACGCGGGATCATCCTTGTAGCCATCGAAAAAATGCTCGGCATCAAAAAACACGCTCCGCCCGGCCGCCCGCAGGAAGCCCACGGTATCGGCGATTATCTGCAGGTTGTTCTCGCCGGTCGTGCGCAGCACATCGAGCACGTGCATCAGCCACGACTTGCCGTAGATCGTGACCCACTCGGTCTCCGCCGCCAGCAGGCCAGCGAGCTGCGGGTCGCCCTGCGCGTCCAGATCCACGCGCCGCGTGCTGCCGAACGCGACGATGCGGGCGTGCGACAACTGCTCCTTGCGGATGTCGTCGAAAAAACGGCGGTCGCGCGGGTTCGACCCCGCGAATCCCCCTTCGATAAAATCGACCCCGAACTCATCCAGCAGATGCGCGAAACGCACCTTGGCCGTATCCGAGAAGGAGATGCCCTCGCCCTGCGCGCCGTCGCGCAGTGTCGTGTCGTAGAGGTAGACTTTTTCCATAGGCTTGGTTTGCGTCAGAAAAACGCTTTGTAGAGCGCTTGCACGGCCTTGGCGCGCTGCTCGGCTTTGACGCCGAACATCATGCTGATTTCGGAAGAGCCCTGGTTCATCATCTCGATGTTGACCCCGGCGTCGGAGAGCGCCCGGGTGGCCTTGGCGGCCATGCCCACTGTGTAGTAGAGCCCCTCGCCCACCACCATGATCAGCGCGTAGCCGCGCTCGACCAGCACGGCGTCGGGGTTGAGGTCGCGCTTGATGCGCGCCACCACGCGGCGCTCGCATTCCGGGCTGAAGTTCTTGTCGCGGATCACCACAGAGACATTGTCGATGCCGGAGGGCATGTGCTCGTACGAGACCCCTTCCCACTCCAGGATTTGCAGCAGGTGACGCCCGAAACCGACCTCGCGGTTCATCATGTATTTGTCGACGAAGATGTTGCAGAAGCCGTCGTCGCTCGCGATGCCCACGACGCATCCCGCCAGCACGCGGCGCGACTGCACGATCATCGTGCCCGGCTCATCGGGTCGGTTGGTGTTGCGCACGTTGATCGGCACGCCGGCCTTGATCGCCGGCACGACCGCCTCATCGTGGAAGACACCGAACCCGGCATAGGAAAGCTCGCGCATCTCGCGGTAGGTCATCGCCGGGATTCCGGTCTTGACCTCCGGCACCAGGCGCGGATCAACCGGATAGACCGAATCGACATCCGTGAAGTTCTCGTAGACACTGGCCTTGACCGCCGCCGCCAGAATCGATCCGGTAATGTCCGAACCGCCGCGCGGGAAGGTCGCCACCTGACCCTCCTTGGTGTAGCCAAAAAATCCGGGGAAGATCACCAGCTCATCATGGCCGACCAGTGTCTTGGCGAGGTGCTGATACGACTCTTCGAGCAGTTGCGCGTTACCGTAGTCGTTCGTCAGGTACATGCCGGCGTCCTGCGGATTCATGTACGTCGCGCGCGCACCGCGTGACTGGAAGGCCTGGGCCACCAGCTTGGCGCTGTTGTCCTCGCCAGCCGCCTTCATACTGTCCATGAAGATGCCGCGGTGCGACTTGTCGCCCGCCAGACGGAAGCGCAGATCTTTTTCGATTTCGGCGGTGATTCCGGGCGGCAGGCCCAGCTCACGCTGGATTTCAGCATAGCGCTCCACGATGGTGGCGAGCACCGCCTCGCAATCTCCGTCCACCAGCGCCAACTCGGCGCACGCAATCAGCAGGTCGGTGACCTTGATATCGTCTTTGGTGCGTTTGCCCGGTGCCGACACCACCACGATGCGGCGCGACGGATCGGCCAGCACGATGTCTACGATCTTAGCTACCTGTTCTGCGTTGGCGAGTGATGTCCCGCCGAATTTACAAACTTTCATCGTCACATCCACTTTCTCTACTAAATCATTCGCAGTTTGACCGGTTCTTCATTCAGCACGCCCGCAGCGCGGATCTCGCGCAGTGCCGCATCCATCTCCGCGCCTTTGGCGGGATGCGTCAGGATCACCACCGGCACATATCCGGCATCCGCCGCCAACTCAGCGGGCGGCTCTTTCTGCGTGGCCGCCAGAATGCTCACGCCGTGACGACCAAGAATGGTCGTCATCGTGCCCAGCGAGCCGGCCTTGTCCAGCACCATCAACCGCACGTAGTAGCGGCTGACGATCTCTGCGGCGGGGCGCACGCGCAACTGGCCCTGATTGGCCGTGCTCACGCCGCGCCGATAGCGCGACCGGCCCGACATCAGGTTACGCGCGATGTCGCCGATGTCGCCGATCACGGTGCTGGCCGTAGGCTCGCGTCCGGCACCGCGTCCGTAATAGAGCGTATCGCCGCTGAGGTCGCCGTGTACCATCGCCGCGTTGAACACATGGTTCACCGAAGCCAGCATGTGCGTGAGCGGCACCAGCGTGGGATGCACGCGCACCTCCACCTCGCCGGTATCGCGCTTGACCACGGCCAGCAGCTTGATGCGGTATCCGAACTCAGCCGCGAATTTGACATCCATGCCCGACAGATTGCGGATGCCCTCCACCAGCACTTGGTCCAGCGGCACATGAAAGCCGTACGCCAGCGAGGCCAGGATGACCGCCTTGTGCGCCGTGTCCAGTCCGTCGATGTCCAAGGCCGGATCGGCTTCGGCGTAACCGGCCTTCTGCGCCTCTTTCAACACCTTGGCGAACGGCAGCCCCTCGCGCTCCATGCGCGTCAGGATGTAATTGCAGGTGCCATTGAGAATGCCGTGGATGCTCTGGATCTCATTGCCCGCCAGCCCCTCGCGCAGCACACGGATAATCGGGATGCCGCCGCCCACGCTCGCGCCAAAATAGATGTCCACGCCGTTCTTCTCGGCGGCACCGAAAATCTCCTCGCCGCACTCGGCCAGCAGCTTCTTGTTGGCCGTGACCACCGACTTGCCGGCGTTCAGCGCGGCCAGCACGAAGGTCTTGGCCACACCGGTGCCGCCGATGAGTTCCACGACGATCTTGATGTCGGGGTCGTTAATGACCGCCATCGCATCGGTCGTCAGCAACGCGGGATCGACCTTCACACCGCGATCCGTCGTGATGTCAACATCCGCGATACGCTTGAGCACGGTCTCAACGCCCAACCGCTGCGCCATCACCTTGCGGTTGCGCTGCAGGCCGTCCACGACGCCCGCGCCCACGGTCCCGAATCCGATAAGCCCTACACCGATCTGCTTCATACCCTTTGCCTTCCTGTGGCTGTCAAAAAAACGAAGGCTATAGGGTAGTAAAAAACAGGGGGCTGTTACAAGCCTGCAAAGCCGAAGTACCGAACCGCGTTGCGGTAGCAGATATCTTTGACGATCTCGCCGACCCACGGGATGTCGTTGGGGATCCTGCCGTCCGTGATGTCGCCGCCCAACAGATTGCAGAGGATGCGGCGGAAATATTCGTGGCGCGTATAGCTAAGGAACGAGCGGCTATCCGTCAGCATGCCCACGAAACGGCTGAGCAACCCGAGTTGCGAGAGCGCCTCCAACTGGCGCAGCATGCCGTCGCGCTGATCGTTGAACCACCAGCCGCTGCCGAACTGCATGCGACCGGCCACCGGACCACGCTGGAAGTTACCGATCATCGTACCGACCATCTCGTTGTCGCGCGGATTGAGCGTATAGATCACGACACGCGGCAGGGCATCCGCCTGTTCCAGCCGGTCGAACAGCCGCGCCATGGGCACCGCCACGTTCCAGTCGCCGATGCTGTCGAATCCGGTGTCAGGGCCGAGCGCCTCGAACATCCGGGTGTTGTTGTTGCGCAGAGCGCCGTAGTGAATCTGGGCGCTCCAATCACTGCGCGCGTCCATGCTCAGCGCCTCAAACAGAACCGCCGAGCGGAACGCGGCGATCTCATCAGCCGTGGCGGTGCCGCCTTGGCGTACACGCGCGAAGAGTTCGCGGATCGCGGCATCGCGGTAGGGCGTGGCATAGAGCGTATCCAGCCCGTAGTCAGAGAGGCAGCAGCCGTTCTGCGCAAAGAAGTCGTGGCGCTTCTGCAAAGCGCAGAGCAGGTCGTCCCACGTCGCGACCGGCATGGCTGCGGCGGCAGCGAGCCGATCCAGCCACGCATTCCAAAAGGCGGGCCGGTCGATGGCCAGCGCCTTGTCCGGACGCCAGGTGGGCAGGACCTGTACCTCAAATCCCGAGGCTTTCACCGCTGCGTGGTGTTCGAGCGTGTCGCAGGGATCGTCCGTGGTGCAGACCAGCCGCACGTTGCTGCGCGTCATCAGGCCGCGTGCGCTGAAAGCGGGCTCCGCCAGACGTTCGGCGGTCGTAGACCAGACCGCCTCCGCCGTGGCGGGCGTCAGCAAATCGTAAATATCGAAGTAACGCGCGAGTTCAAGCTGCGACCAATCGAAGAGCGGGTTGCGCAACAGGTAGGGCATGGTTTCGGCGAACTTCTGGAACTTTTCGCGGTCGGACGCATCGCCGGTGATAAAGCGCTCGTCGATCCCGTTGGAGCGCATGGCGCGCCACTTGTAGTGGTCGCCGCCGAGCCACACCTGCGCCATATTCTCCCAGCGCTTGTCCTGTGCGATCTCCGCCGGCGGCAGGTGGCAGTGATAATCGATGATCGGCATCTGCGCGGCGTAGCCGTGATACAGCTCGTGCGCCGTCGGAGTCTGAAGCAAAAAGTCGTCGTGGATGAAGGGTTTCGTAGTCATGGTTTTATGGTACCTTACCCTAAGCTCAATGTTCAACGCCAACTTTCACACGAGGATAATCGGTTGGTGACAGGGGGTGCGAGTTTAGTGCGTGGCTTGTGTATGCACAGTCGGGCGCGGACGTCCCCGCCCGCAACAACGTGTCTTGCAAAAGGGTGTGGCACGGGCATCTTGCCCGTGTTCCATGGTTTCGATTTTGACATGATTTACGATGATCGATTACGGGCGGCGTTTTCTTTACGCCGCAGATGCGGGTATGGTATTTTATGCACATCTAGAAAAGTGTTGCCCGTGACGCATCGTGGAGCCCGTGCCTTATGCCGATCAGTTGGAATGAGATCAGACAGAACGCCATCCGTTTTTCTCGCGAATGGGCGGATGAGTATCGAGAGGACGCGGAGGCCAAATCCTTCTGGGACGAGTTTTTCGGTGTCTTCGGCGTCCGCCGCCGTCTTCTGGCCACCTTCGAGGAGCCCGTCCGCAAAATCAACGGCCAGTACGGCTACATCGACCTTTTCTGGCGCGGCGTTATGCTCGCCGAGCACAAGAGCCGCGGCAAGTCCCTCGACAAGGCCGAATCCCAAGCTTTCAGCTACATTCAGGATCTCGCCCGCGAGCAACGCTTCGAGGAACTTCCCCGCTTCGTCATCCTTTCCGATTTCGAGCGCATCGCGCTGTACGATCTCGAACCTGATGGTCAACTCGACCTGCCGCTCTTCGAGTCCCGCCATTACTACAAGAACGAGTTCCTGCTCAAGGATCTCCACAAGCACCTTCACGACTTCGCCTTCATCGCCGGTTACCGGCAGCACCGCCTGCGCGATGAAGACCCCATCAATATCCGAGCTGTCGAAATCCTCAGCGACCTCCACGACGCACTGGCCGCCGGCGGTTACAAAG
>JAKJHA010000178.1 GCA_022704125.1 Verrucomicrobiota bacterium
CGCACGATGGTCTACAACACCTTCCCGTGGCCGCGGCTCAACCTGCCGATCCAGGAGGGTGACGCCTGCGTCCGGGAAGCGGCGTCACGGCTCTATTGGTCGTCGTATCACGAAGGCGGGGAGTACGAAAACGCTCCGCGTCCGCAACCGGGGGGACCCCGGTCCGTCCGCCTGACCGGCGACGCGCGGAAGAAGGCCGCCGTCGAGGCCAAGGCAAAGGCCGTGCTCGATGCGCGGGCGCGCTATCCGCTCTCGACGCTGGCCGACCTCTACGATCCCCTGACCATGCCCGCCGATCTGGTGAAGGCGCATGCCGACCTCGACCGCGCGGTGGACCGTTGCTACCGCTCCCAGCCCTTCACCTCCGAACGCCAGCGCGTGGAGTTTCTCTTCGCCCTCTACGAGAGCTACACCGTGCCGTTGCTTCCGGCGGAGAAGACGAGAAGGCGTCGGGGACGCGGCAAAGCCAAGAAGTCCGTAAAGTGCAGTTAAGAGGAATAACGCATGAAAGAGAAATCTCATAGCGAACGTTTGATGTCGTTGGATGCGTTGCGGGGCGCAGACATGCTTTTCATCATGGGTTTTTCCGGTGCAATCGTAGCGCTTTGCGAGGTCTGCGGCTTCGGGCGCGATTGTTGGCTGGCAACGCAGATGACGCATGTTGCTTGGCATGGTTTTCGGCACCATGATACGATCTTCCCCCTATTCCTGTTTCTCGCCGGGGTGTCCTGGCCGTTTTCCTATGCGAAACAGGTCGCGATGGGACGTTCAAAGGCACAGATCGTCCGGAAGATCCTTTTGCGTGCGTTTTGTCTGTTTGCGATTGGATTGATGTGGTCGGATCTGTTTAGCTTCAACTGGCGGATGTACCGGTGGGATTCCGTTCTGGCGCATATCGGCATTTGCTGGGCTGGCGCGGCATTGATCTTCATGTTCGTCAAGAATTGGCGTGTACGGCTGGGGCTGGCGGCGGTGATACTCGTTGGTTATTGGCTGATGCTTGTCTGTTTCCGCGCGCCGGACGCAGAGGCGCTGCTCGCGTCGACAGATCCAGGGGTGATGAAGAAGGTTGCCTCTTACGCGGCCTACGGTACAGATAACTTCTCGTTCACGGGGAACATCGTTGGGTGGTTCGACCGGACGTTCATGCCCGGGCGCCTCCATGAAGGAATTTTCGATCCGGATGGGCTCTTATGCAAGTTGACCGGCCTAGTGACGGCGATGCTCGGCACGTTCGCCGGTGAACTGTTGCGGCGCACGGACTTGTCCGGCAATCGCAAGACCCTGATCCTGTTGGGGGCGGGATTGATTTCATTGCTCGTGTGTCTTGTCTGGATGCCTTGGTGCCCGGTCAACAAGAAGATCTGGACACCGACGTTTGTTCTGGCTGCCGGCTCTTATTCCTTCATTGCTCTTGCGGTTTTCTATTGGATGATTGATGTCAAAGGATGGCGTCGCTGGTCGTTCTTCTTCCGGGTTATCGGTATGAATGCCATCACCATCTATGTGATTCGTAGAGTCGTTCCTCTTCGCACCATCGGAGAGTTCTTCCTCAAGGGTGTTGCCTCCTGGGGCGATGCCGCGTGGAGTTCACTCGTCCTCTCTCTGGGCGAGGTTGCCGTTGGATGGCTGATACTCTGGTTCCTCTATCGCAAAAAGGTGTTTCTCAAGGTCTGAATATGAAAAGAAAAACAACAGGATTCGTTGTCGCGGCCGTTGCGCTCGCGGCGGGTATTAACGCGGCTGAACTGCCGCCGCTCATGATGATTCGTCTGCGGGCACCGCATACGGCGGATGACGCGCAGTGGGCAAAGACGCGCGCCGTGCTCGTCGCAAATCGCGGCGCGTGCGATGAGGTATGGTTCTCGACGGGCATCGGCGTGCCGACGATCGCTTGGCACGCTGCGCATGCAGAGCGTCTCGCGCGGTACGCTTCTGAACTGCGCGCGGCCGACATCGTGCCGAGCTTGCAAGTACAGGCGACGCTCGGCCACTCCGACGAACTCTCCGCGATTGAAGGCACGCCTGCGAAGACGTGGGGCGGTTTCACTGGACGCGGCGGTACGGAATGCCGTCACTGTAACTGTCCGCGTCAGCCCGGCTTTCTTGCCTACGTGCGCGAGATGTCGCGGCTCTATGCGTCGTTCAAGCCTAGGAGCGTGTGGGTCGATGACGATCTGCGTGTCGCCGGGCACGCGCCTGGGTCACCGTGGGGCAAGGTCAAGGACGGTTGGATCGGCTGTTGGTGTCCAACATGTCTCGCGGCGTTCAACGCTGAGATGGGCACGAACTGGACGCGCGAAACGTTAGACGCCGCGATGGCGAAGGATACAAAGCTTTTCGACCGTTGGGAGGCGTTTTCGTTCGCAGGTATCGCCGCCGTTGCACGCGCGATCGCTGAGGAGTTTCACAAGGTTTCGCCGACGACGCGTCTCGCTTATCAGCACGGCGATTATCGCAACGATTCGCTGCTCGCCGTCTTCCGTGCGCTGCACGAGGCGACGGGACTTCCGGTCGGGTCGCGTCCTGGGGGCGGCGCGTACTACGACCAGAATCCCAATCCGCAGATGATCAAAGCGTTCGGCGCGGCGTACACTCGGAAACAGTTGGGAAATCCCGACTGGATCGATACATGGTGTCCCGAAGTCGAGACGTATCCGCGCGCATTCGCAAGCCGGACGGCGCAGGGCATCATGAACGAGGCGTTTGTCAATCTCGCGCTCGGCATGAACACCGTGAGCTTGCTCATTATGGACACGCGCTATGAAACCGACGCATGGTACGGCGAACACCTCCTCGCGCCACTTGCGGCGGAGCGGTCTGTGCTCGAGGGCTATCGCAAACACAACGAAGGGAGTGTTCCCGTGGGGCTGAAGGACGCGACAACAGTATCGAAGGGAAAGCTTTACGAGTTCGCGCTTGTGGGCGTCCCCGTCGTACCGGGCGTCGGAAAAACGTTCGGCGAAGTGACCAATGCCGATCTGTCGTTCAACCTCAGCGCAATGTCGTCGCGGCAGATCCTTGATCTTCGTCAGCAGATGGATGCGCGCGCAGGCGGCAAGCTACCCGTTATTGCCGAGACGCCGTCTGTTGGCCTTGTCATACCGCGCGTAGCACCCGATGGGGCACTCCGGAGCGTCGCATTCATCAACGCGCGCATCGATGTGCAGCCGCCGCTTACGTTGCGCCTCCGTGGCGTCACGCCGGACAAGGCGTCCGCCACTTGGCATGCTCTGCGCGCCGCATCGGTGACGGTGCCGCTTGTTCGCGCCGATGGCGAGACGCGGACGACCCTGCCGCCGCTTGCCGCATGGAACTGCGGTTGGCTGGAGCTGTAGTTGTAAGACGCTATGCTTTCAACTCTTGGATCACTGCGTGCAGATTGTCGAAGAGCGCATCAAGCTTGTCACACGGCACGGATGAGAAGGCGATGCGGATCAAGCCCATCAGCACAATGACGCCAGTGCTGCGTGTAGCGAGCAGATGCTTGCGCACCGCTTCGGCGTCGACGCCCAGCGGCTTGACGCACATAAAGTACCCGGAGTTGAAGGGCATCGGGACGAAGGAGTGCGCGTACTCTGGATGTGCGGCAAAGATCGCCTTGATGCGGTCATAGCGCCGCTTGAGCGTGTTAAACTTCTCCTGCTTCTGCACGGCGTACGCGGAATTGCGGTAGGCGTTCAGCAACAGGCTCTGTCCGATGTTGGTGACGCTGGAGATCGAACCGCGCACCACGCCGGCGGCTTTGGCTTCAAGCGCTTTGTACTGTGCCGGGGTCGCGTCTTTGCAACCAAAAGTCATGAAGCCCACGCGAAGGCCCCACACGTAGTCCTCCTTGGTCGGGCCATCAAGCTTGACCGCCAGCAAGTTGGGGTGCAGGTCGCAGAGGACGGAGAAGAGCGACTCCCTGCTGACGCCCTCCTCATACACGAGGCCGAAATAGGCGTCATCCAGAATGGTCACTACGCGCTTGCCGGCCTCAGCGGCGCGTTGCAGCGCGGCGCAGATCGCCTTGGCATCGCTCTCGGTCGCGGTGTAACCGGTCGGGTTGTTGGGGAAGTTGAGGATCACGATTTTTTTGTCACCGGGCGTCAGCAACAGGCGCTCCATGCCTGCCACATTAAAGCGGTCGCCCTCGAACATCGGAAAGGGCGTGAGCGTACCGCCGCACGCTTCTTCGAGCAGCAACTCGTAATTGTCCCAGTAGAGATCGGGCAGGATCAGGGACTCGCCGGGATCGACGAAAAGATATCCGGCGACGCCGATGCCGTGGGTCAACGCATGCGTGACAATCGGCAGACTGAAACTCTTGTCGGCCAGCGAGGGGTTCTTGGTCCGCAGCATGTCGCGCCAAGCTTCACGCAGTTCCGGCAGGCCGAAACTCGGCGCATAAAGATAGGCGGTGGAGGGCAGATTGACCAGCCCTTCGAGACACTCGAGACAGAGCGGAGTACCGTCCTCTTCGAAGGCGGTGCCGATGGTGGCATTGATGGCGGCACCTCTGGCCTCGGCACTTTGGCCGAGAATACCGCGTGACGGGAAGAAGGCGCGTTGCCCTTTGACCGAGAGCATACTGAAAAGAGAACTACCGTCCGCCTGTAAATCAGCATTTAGGGCTTGCGCCAATACATGAGCTTGTTCCGTCATATCATTCCCTCTTAAATTCGCACATTCTCCCGTCGTTGCGCCCTACTATAACACAACCTGTTGCGCGCGTGAAACGCGAAAGTGTGATTGCGTAATCGGTGTTTACTTCCCTATCACCCCTGATTTATGATGGAAACGATTTAACGGAATACCCATGACCTCTTTTTTTCAACGTTTGGCCGAGCGCCGCCGATTCGGCATGCGGCCCGGACTCGACACGATCAACCGCCTGACTGAATGCCTTGGTCATCCGGAGCGCGATTTGGCTGTCATCCATATCGCCGGCACGAACGGCAAAGGTGCGGTCGCCGCGCTCTGTGAAT
Source organism: Verrucomicrobiota bacterium (assembly GCA_022704125.1). Taxonomy (GTDB): domain Bacteria; phylum Verrucomicrobiota; class Kiritimatiellia; order RFP12; family UBA1067; genus DUPH01. The sequence continues at coordinate 4,971 of JAKJHA010000178.1, forward strand.
CGGTCTTGCGTGCCGCCGGTTATCCGGTCGCCCGCTATACCTCGCCGCATCTGGTGCGCGTGCATGAGCGTTATCTGCTCAACGGTGCGCCAGTCGAGGATGCCATGCTGGAGGCCGCCTCGCGCGAGGTCGAAGAGGCCGTGCTCGCGCTGGAGGCGACGCCGGAAGCGCCTGAAGCCACCTTCTTTGAGTGCCTGACTGCCGTTGCGTTCGTCCTGTTCCGGCAGGCGGGCATTCGGCTGGCTGTGCTGGAAACCGGACTGGGCGGACGGCTCGACGCCACCAACATCGTCACGCCGCTGGTCTCGGTGATCACGCGCATCGGGCTGGACCACTGCGATTGGCTGGGCGACACCCTTGAGCAGGTCGCGGCCGAAAAGGCCGGTATCATCAAGCCCGGACGCCCGGTGGTCTGCGCGGCAATGCCCGATGAGGCGCGTGCCGTGATCGCGGCCACCGCCGCGCGGCAAGGCGCGCATTGCATTGACGCCGCCGACGCGGTCTCGGTCGCGGTTTCGCACAGTACGCTGGCGGGACAAACCCTGACGATCAGCACGCAGGAGCGCACCCTGCCGCCGACTCACGTGCCGCTCGCGGGAGCCTTTCAGGTTGAAAATGTCTGTACAGCCGTTGCGGTACTCGAGACCGTCGTGGC
>JAKJHA010000179.1 GCA_022704125.1 Verrucomicrobiota bacterium
GACGCGCTAGCCGTGCCGGTGTTGGTCACGGCCGGCCTGGCCTCACACGAGGCGGTGTTCAGCCAGGTGCTCGCCGCAGACGAGGCGGCTGACAGGGCGTGGGGCACATTGACGACCAAAGAAGCACTTGCCGCACACCAAAAACAGTTGCGTGAACGCTGGATGGCCTCGTTCGGCGGTTTCCCAGAACGCACGCCGCTCAATGCACGCGTCACCGGCAGCGTGGATCGTGAAGGCTACAAGATCGAAAAAATTCTGTTCGAAAGCCAGCCCGGCCACTTCGTCACAGGGCACCTTTTTTTGCCCCAAGCTCCGGCTTTCAAGTCGCCCTTCCCGGCGGTCCTAATCTGTTGCGGTCATAGCGGTAACGGCAAAGCTTCCAAAGATTATCAGCGCGGTGCGGTGCTGGCCGCGCAGGCGGGCCTTGCGGCACTGATCTATGACCCGATCGATCAAGGCGAGCGGTTGCAACTGCCCGGTAAAAAACCGCCCCACAATGTCCATGGCCACAACATCACCGGCGTCAGTGCCATGCTGTTGGGCTGGAACACGGCGCGCTTCAGGATCTGGGACGGCATGCGCGCGCTGGACTATCTGCAGGAGCGGCCGGAGATTGACAAGCAGCGGTTGGGGGTGATGGGTAACAGTGGCGGTGGCACGCTCTCGTCCTACATCATGGCGTTGGACGATCGGATCGGTGCTGGCGCGCCCTCCTGCTACATCTCCACGCTGCGCGATGTCTGCGACCGCTGCGGCCCGCAGGATGCCGAGCAGAATTTCTTCGGGCAGCTCGCCTTCGGCATGAACCACGCCGGCTATCTGTTGGCACGCGCGCCGATGCCGGTCTGCATGAACTGTGCGCACGGCGACTTCTTCCCGTTCGCCGGCAGTGAGAAAAGTTACGCCGTAGCGCGTGCTGTGTTCGAGCGCTTCGGTTGGGGCGAACGCGTGGCGATGTTGGACGTGCCCGGTCCGCACGGCTGGAAAGAGGGCAATCGTGTGGGATCGGTCCAGTGGATGCGCCGCTGGCTACGTGACGAGACTGCGGCGCTGCCGCTGGATCTGCCGGCACTGCGTGCGTCGTGTGCATCTTACGATGCCAAGAGCGCAGACTGCGGGCTGCAGGAGCCGGATGCGTGGGTCACGTCGACCGGCCAAGTGCGCGACCTGCCGGGGGCGCGCTCGGTCTACGACATCATGCGCGACGAACTGGCCGCCATCGAGAAGCAGCGTGCGCCGCTGGTCGGTGATGCGCGTGTCCGCAAAGTCCGCGAGTTGGCGGGTATCCGTCCGCTGGCCGAGTTGAACGCCACACGCACAGAAACTGGCCGTCAGGCGGGCGAAGGATTTACCACCGTTCGCCAACACTTCGCATTGCCGGGCCGTCTCACTTGGCCGGCGGTCACATTGCTTCCGGAAAAAGTGTCCGGCGCGCCTGTGCTGGTGCTTGCGGAAGGCGGCCGCACGCAGGCGGTGGAGACGGTCACGTCCTATCTGGCGTCCGGCCACCCCGTGATGGCGACCGACCTGACTGCGGTCGGCGAGATCAGCGCGTGTAAGCATCGCTTCTATGGTTCGAAGCATACTGACGAGGGCATCGGCGTCATGCTCTATCTGCTTGGCGAATCGTTGGTCGGACGACGCGCGGAGGAGATTATCGTCTGCGCACGGGCGCACGCCGCTGCGCACGGGGGCGCTCCGGTGACCCTGCATGCGCGGGGCGGGTTGGCTGTTGCCGCCGCACATGCCTTCGCCGCCGAACCGACGCTGTTCGCGAAGCTCGAACTGGCGGACGCCCCGCTCGCGTGGGCAGAGGTGATCCGCCGTGCCGATCGCTTCAACTTCGCGCTGTGCGTGCAGAACGCGCTCCGCTTCTACGATTGGACCGATCTCTGCACGCCGGCTTCCGCGCTCCGCGCGGAGTGAGCGGAGTGAGCAGTGAGGAGTTAGGAGTGAGGATTTAGGATTTTTTCTCACACAAAGGCACAAAGGCCACGAAGGTTTTTTTAGGGGGGCAGGGCTGGCCACAAGTCGCGGGTCGCGGGTCAACCTTACTTATTGCGACCACGCAGTGGCTCGCAATGATGAGTGCAAAAGGGGCGGCGAGCCGCCCCGCCCTTCGCAAAACTCCTAACTCCTAAATCCTAAATTCCAACTAGCTCAATGCCAGCTCGCCATCTGCGGCGGTGACGTGGATCGTCGCGTCGGGCGCGTAATCGCCGCCGATGATCTTGCGGGCGATCGGCGTTTCAAGCGCACGCTGGATGGCACGTTTGACTGGGCGCGCGCCGTAGACCGGATCGAAGCCCTTGTCGGCCAGCCACGCCAGCGCGGCGTCGTCGATCTCCAGCGCGAGATCCTGCTCCGCCAGACGGGCGCGCAGGTCTTCGAGTTGCAAGCGCACGATCGCGGCGATTTCGGCTTGTCCAAGCGGCTTGAAAAGCACGGTCTCGTCCAAGCGGTTCAGGAATTCCGGGCGGAAGGAGGTCTTGAGTAGATTCAGCACCTTCTCGCGGATCTCGGGCGAGATCTCCGGCGATTCCGTTCCGTCCCATTGATCCAGCGCCAGGAACTCTGAACCGATGTTGCTGGTCATGATGATCACGGTGTTGCGGAAGCTGACGGTGCGTCCGTGGCTGTCGGTGAGGCGTCCGTCGTCGAGCACCTGCAAGAGGATGTTGAAGACGTCAGGGTGAGCCTTTTCGATCTCATCGAGCAGTACCACGCTGTACGGTTTGCGGCGCACGGCTTCGGTGAGCTGTCCGCCCTCTTCGTAGCCGATGTAGCCGGGAGGCGCGCCGACCAGACGCGAGACGGCGTGTTTCTCCATGTACTCTGACATGTCGATGCGCACCATGGCGGCTTCGGAATCGAACAGCTCTGCGGCGAGCGTCTTGGCCAGTTCGGTTTTGCCAACACCGGTGGGGCCGAGGAAGAGGAATGCGCCGATCGGCCGCTGGCGGTTCTTGATGCCGGCGCGCGCGCGCAACACGGCGTCCGCCACGGTGTCGACCGCCTCGTCCTGACCCACCACGCGGCGATGCAGCACACCGGCCAGATTCAGCAGCTTCTCGCGCTCACCTTCCAGTAGGCGCGTCACGGGGATGCCGGCCCAGCGCGAGACCGCTTCGGCGATTTCCTCGGAGGTGACCTCCTCGCGCAGCATGACGGTGCCGTCGGCGGCGTGCAGCCGATCCTGGGCCTCCTTGAGGCGTTTCTCCAAATCAGGGATGATGCCGTACTTGAGTTCGGCCGCGCGGTTGTTGTCGTAGGCACGCTCCGCCTGATCGTAAGCGGTACGGGCCTCCTCGAGTTTCTCGCGCAGCACGCGCGTTTCATCAAGCACCTTTTTTTCGGACTGCCAACGCGCGGTCATGGCGTCGGCCTGCGTTTTTAGTTCAGCCAACTCTTTGCGCAACTCTTCGAGGCGCACCTTGGAGGCGTTGTCCTTCTCCTTCTTGAGCGCGGTCTCTTCGATCTGCAGGCGGGTCACGCGGCGCGTGATCTCGTCCAGTTCGGCCGGCATGGAGTCCATCTCGGTACGGATCGAGGCGCAGGCCTCGTCCAGCAGGTCGATGGCTTTGTCCGGCAGGAAGCGGTCCTGCACGTAGCGGTCAGAGAGCACAGCGGCCGAGACCAACGCGGCATCTTGGATGCGGACGTTGTGGTGGCTTTCGAAACGCTCCTTGAGGCCGCGCAGGATCGAGATCGTGTCCTCGACGCTGGGGGCGTCCACCAGCACTGGCTGGAAGCGCCGCTCCAACGCGGCATCTTTCTCCATGTGGGTGCGGTACTCATCCAGCGTGGTCGCGCCGATACAGTGCAACTCACCGCGCGCCAACATGGGCTTGAGCATGTTGCCCGCGTCGGTAGAGCCTTCGGTCTTGCCGGCGCCGACGATGGTGTGGATCTCGTCGATAAAGAGCAGGATACGCCCGTCGGCGGCCTTGATCTCGTTGAGCACGGCCTTCAGCCGCTCCTCGAACTCGCCGCGGTACTTGGCGCCGGCCATCAGGGCGGTCATGTCGAGCGCGAAGATCGTACGGTCCTTGAGCCCCTCGGGCACGTCGCCGCGCACGATACGCTGTGCGAGGCCCTCGACGATCGCGGTCTTGCCGACGCCGGGCTCGCCGATCAGCACGGGGTTGTTCTTAGTCTTGCGCGAAAGGATACGTACGACGTGGCGGATTTCGGTGTCGCGGCCGATGACCGGATCAAGCTTGCCGGCCTTGGCCAGTTCCACGAGATCGACGCCGTACTTCTTGAGTGCCTCGTACTGGCCCTCGGGGTTGTCGGTGGTGATGCGCTGGTTGCCGCGCACCTCTTTGAGCGCGGTCAACAGCTTGCGGGTATCGATGCCCGCCTCGGCCAGCAGACGGCCGGCCGGGGTCTTCGATTCCGTCATCGCGAGCAGCAGATGCTCGACCGAGAGGTACTCGTCTTTGAGCCGTTTCGCGTAGTCGCCGGCTTTCACCAGCATGGCGTTCAACGCCTGCGTGACGTAGATCTTGCCCTCTTCGGTATCACCGGAAACGCGCGGCTTGCGCGACAGCTCCTCCTCCGTACGGGCGCGGAGCTGCGGGATTGCGACACCCAGCCGCGTCAACAAAGACACGGCGAGTCCGTCCGGCATCTCCAGCAGCGCGGCGAGCAGGTGCTCGCAGTCAAGCTGCTGATGTGAAAAACGAATGGCAAGTTGGCGCGCGTTCTGCAGCACCTCCTGCGCTTTTTGGGTCCATTTGTTTAAATCGGTCATGGTGTGGTCTCCTTATCGCACCTGATATAAGCACCCACCGTGCCACAATCAATAAAAGAGCCTAACCTGTTGATAATCAACAGGATAATTAAACAAACTCTCAAAACAAAACGGGCCATAATGACACTGTTTTGCGGGGTGAGACAAAATTGCCCGCACCGCTTCCAACGTCCAAGTGTCCACGATGTCAACAACGTCAATAACGTCCACCAAGGGCGCTCCGCCTTCGTCCCCGACCCCGGCGCGGATTTGGATGAGATCTGTTTGACAGGAGAAACGCACCTCTATACCCTATTGTCATGAAACACTTGGTTCTAGCGGTTCTGCTGTTGTCTACGGCTGGATGCGTGGTGATGTCTCGGGATGAGAAAGCGGCGTTTGAGCGGTCCGATCGCAGGCATGAGGAACTGAAAAGAAAGTTCTGGGTGTCGGAGTGGGCATTGGACCTTAACACCAACGCTATGGTCTACGTATACGGTCAAACGGGGGATCGCAAGCGTGAGGTTCATGGCGGGATGGGCGTCGCCGCGAAAGACACGACGCTTTACATCTGGCCCAATCGCGACACGGAGCAGATGTGCCTGTCTGCGTATAGCGAATCAGTGATGTTTTGGCCGGCGGAGTACGGCGTACACTTCCACCGCTCCTACACACAAGACGTCATAACCGTAGGGTCTACGCTGTGCGTGATGAAGGGCTACGGCCCGTCAGCGGGAAAAACCCTGTGGATTCGCGTGGTGCCGCAACCCTAAAAACGCGCAACTCCCGCCTCACCGGCTGATGACGCGCGGACTCGTCTCGCCCTCGATCATGACGTCTTCGAAGACGAGGTTGAGGAACGGTCGCGTCGGTG
>JAKJHA010000008.1 GCA_022704125.1 Verrucomicrobiota bacterium
GACCAATAGAGCCGTGACGCCGCTTCCCGGACGCAGGCGTCACCCTCCTGGATCGGCAGGTTGAGCCGCGGCCACGGGAAGGTGTTGTAGACCATCGTGCGCGAGTAGCGGTACCGCGACTCCAACCGTCCGCCGACCTGACGCATCCACGCCATGTGCATGGCGGAGGTCAGCACGCCGAATAGATAGAGGTCGGTTGTCGGGAGTACAAAACACGTGTTGCTCGGGACGAGCGACGGACTCGCGATGCCGATCGGGATGTAATGCCGCCGTTCCGAGGAAACCTCGGGAATGAGGATGTAATCGGTGGTCGGCTGCGAGCGGTAGAAGAACAGCCCCGGTGTCTTCGCCGCTTTGCGGGTGGGAGCGGCCGTGCTCTTTTCCCGGAACTCGCGCACCTTCTCCACGCGTTCCATGACCAGCGGCAGTGCGCGCAGGCTTGCCGGATCGGCGCCTTCGAGCCATAGGCACCAGCGCATGTTGCCGTTGATGAATTCTTCTGCTCCGGTGAAACGCCGCAGATATTGCTTCGCGCCGGGTTCGGCGGCGATCAGTGCGTCCCGTTCGCTGTCCGTCAGAATCAGGTTGCCGCCGTCGGACGGCTTGCTGCCGCAGCGCATTTCCGGCACGGGCGAGATCGGCTTCTGACGCTTGGTGACGAATGCGTCGGGGCCGGGCGTAAGATAGGGACCGATGTTGATCGCTTCGATCACGGCGGCATCCCCGTTGCCGGAGTCGTAGTCGAACAACTTTTTGACAGGGATGTCGAACGCGGCAAAGCCGATGATGACCACGTGGACATGCGCCTTGCCGCGCGCCTCGCTGGCCCACGGGAACGTCCGGTGGGCAAAGTGGATCTTGATGTGCCACTTGTCGAAGAGCAGGCCCCAGATCAGCGGCACCTGTTCGCCTTGGGTGATCGAGTTGGTGGACACGAAGCCGACCACGATGGCCGTGCCTTGGATATACTCGGCGGCGCGGTAATGCCAACAGGTCACGTAGTCGAGGTCGCCGATGTTCTTGAATTTGCCGAAAACGGACGCCATGTCGGCTTTCTGTTCCGCAGACTGGTAGTGCTTGCCGACAAAGGGCGGATTGCCGAGCACGTAAGAACATTGACCGGGCGGAAGAATCGTCTTCCAATCGAGGCGCAGGGCGTTGCCGAGAACGATGTTGGCGGATTTCTTGAGCGGCAGGCGGACGAAGTATTGGCCGAACGCCTCCGAAAGGCGCACGTTCATCTGGTGGTCCATGAGCCACATGGCGACTTCGGCGATGCGGGCGGGCCACTCCTGGATCTCGATGCCGGTGAAGGCGTCGACGTCCACCTCTGAAAGCGCCTGGATGTCCAACTCCTGCTGCACCTCTTTCCCGAACAGGGTCTTGAGGACATCGATCTCCAGCAGGCGCAGTTCGCGGTAGGTGACGACGAGGAAGTTGCCGCAGCCGCACGCCGGATCGAAGAAGCGGAGGGTTCCGAGTTTCCGATGGAACTGCTTGAGCAGAGCCTTGCTGTGCCGCGCCTTTGCGAACTCCGCCCGCAAGCCGTCCATGAAGAGCGCGTTGACGACCTTGAGGATGTCGCGTTCGGATGTATAGTGCCCGCCGGTCTGGCGGCGCTCCTTGGGATCCATCACACCCTGGAAGAGCGAGCCGAAGACGGCGGGCGAAATGGCCGACCAGTCGAACTCGGTACTCCGCAGCAACGCATCGCGCATGGCGCGGTTGAAATCGGCAAAGGCGAGGCGTTCCCTGAACAACTCGCCGTTGACGTACGGGAAGGCGGCGAGCATGTCGTCGAGATGAGCTTGGCGGTGCTTGACCGGGGTGTTCAGCACCTCGAAGAGCCGCGCCAGATGCAGGCCCAGGTCGGAGCCGTCGGGGGCGGTGCGGTTCTCGATGTAGAGCTTGAAGCTGTCGGGCTCGAAAAGGCCGGTGTCGTCGGCGAAGAGGCAGAAAAGGATGCGCACGAGGAAGCGCTCAAGGTCATGGCCTTTGTAACCGCCGGCGGCCAGTGTGTCGTGGAGGTCGCCGAGGATTTCGACAGCTCGGATATTGATGGGGTCTTCATCGCGCAGGCGGTGCTGCCGGTAACCGGCGATGAAGGCAAAGTCGTGAAGGTGCTTGTGGAGATCCTTGAGCAGGAACTCGTTCTTGTAGTAATGGCGGGACTCGAAGAGCGGCAGGTCGAGTTGACCATCAGGTTCGAGATCGTACAGCGCGATGCGCTCGAAATCAGAGAGAATGACGAAGCGGGGAAGTTCCTCGAAGCGTTGCTCGCGGGCGAGATCCTGGATGTAGCTGAAGGCCTGTGATTCGGCCTTGTCGAGGGACTTGCCGCGGCTCTTATGCTCGGCGAGCATGACGCCGCGCCAGAAAAGGTCGATGTAGCCGTACTGTCCGTTGATCTTGCGGACGGGCTCCTCGAAGGTGGCCAAGAGACGGCGGCGGACGCCGAAGACGCCGAAAAACTCATCCCAGAAAGATTTGGCCTCCGCGTCCTCGCGATACTCATCCGCCCATTCGCGAGAAAAGCGGATGGCGTTCTGTCTGATCTCATTCCAACTGATCGGCATAAGGCACGGACTCCACGATGTGTCACGGGCAACACTTTAGACGCATACAAAGTACCACACCTGCGCCCGCAGCGCAAAGAAAACGCCGCCCCGCTATTTCCGCTTTTTATTGGCCTTGTCGATCGGTAAGGCACTCATGCATCAGATTCCGCAACATCGCCGAAGCCCGGTCTTTCGCGAGTGCGGCAACGCGCGCCTCCAGGTCACCGTTGACCACACCACGCATTGCAGGGGCTTGCAGCGTTTCGAATGTTTTCCTGCTGAGTGCCTCCATCCGCTCGCGGATCAGGGGCCAGCTCAGCCGCGCCTCCTTTGCCATCTTCTGCCAAGGGGCTGCAGTGAACACGTCTAGCGAAGTGTCCCCCCCTATCTTCATCGCAGGCGTTTTAGAGAGTTCGGGCCAAGCGAGGGTGCAGACAAGGTCGTAGAAGGGCGCGAGCCGCCGCTGCCCCCCTTGGTAAAGCATGGAGTAATTCTTGCCGTGAGCATCGGCGTTGCCGATCAGCACGTTGAAGATCTGAACGTCGAGGAAATCGCGGAGGTCAAGCACCGGCGCAGTTGACCACTCGCGGAGCAGAGCGATGCAGTCCCGCAAGAGGGGACCACCCTCCTGCTGGTATTTGCGCTCCGGCGGGAATCCCAGCGCCTGACAGAAATCCTCCTGGTGAAAACGCGTGACGACGCCATCAGCGCCGACCGCACGGTCATAGCGCTGAACGATGAGGCACGGCTTGTCACCGACGGTACGCCTGTCGACGGTGGCGACCTTCAGCCCTAGATTTTTGGCCAGCGTCATGCAGAAGAACTCGTTTGCCACCAAGCCGGGAAAACGGGGCGGCTCCGGCTTGATGATATGGGTACTCGGCGTGTTGCCAAGAGGCAGGGCGAGACGGCCGTCCCGCACCACGACCGGAAGCTTGTCCTGAGCGCCGGCGAGCGAAAGCCGAAGTCCGTCCTCGCCCGCCATGAGAGGACGGTCGGGAAGTTCAGTCACGATCTTTTGCAGTTCGCCGTCACTCAACTCACGCAGCCGCGTCTCACCTGCAACGGGTGGCGCGACACCTTCCGGCAACAGACTGACCGCGCCCGCGCACTCGCCACCGATCTGTTCCAGTAGTGCGAAATCATTGCGTTCGCTGACGCCGAGAATGGCGGCAATTCGTCTCCGGGGCTCTTCCTCAGGCAGGATACCGGCGAAGAAAGCACGGGCATGCTTACCGCGAAACGCAGCCTCCTGCAACGGAAGCGACCGAGACAGTGGCGACGCTCCGGCTCGGTCGAGCCAGTCTTGGCGGTAGCGGAATTCGAGCAGGCCGCTGTCGTCCTGTTCGAGATTGCCGACTGGTTCACCCGCCAAATATACCAACAGGCGCCTCACGAAGCACTGCCTTCCTGTGTGGCGTCTGAGGTAGCTGTCAGTTCAACGCGAAGGCCCAAGGTTTGCAGCACCTGCAGGACCTTGCTGATCTGGCAGGTGGGTTTGCCTTTTTCAAGGTCGATCAGAAAGCGAAGGCCGGTGCCGCTGGTCATTGCCAGATCCTTCTGCGTGGCCTTGAGTTGCTTGCGTGCCGCACGGACCGCCGCTCCGAGTTGGGTTGTGTCGTGAACAGTCATAGTTACCGAGCGGTAATATATCGGAACGAGGAGCGCCAGTCAATCGTCAAAGTTACCGATCGGGAACAAGGAGACAATATCATTGTCAAAGCCATCGCAAAATGAGATTTTACCCAACGTAACGAAAGTCTCCACATCGCGGATATCTACCATGAAAAAAACGGTCATCGTCTCTCTCACCCTGTTTGCCGCCGTGTCATTCGGCGCGGCGGTTTCGATCGTGGAAACCGAACTCGAATTCCCGACGTACGGATTCTCTGATCCTGATCCGGTGCCCCGGACGGATTCGCCGCTCTACCCCTATTTCCGTTTCGATGGCTCGACGGCGGAGCCGACAGCGCAAAAGTGGAAGGCGGTGATCCTCGAAAACGAAAAGATCCGTGTGACCATGCTCCCCGAAATCGGCGGCAAGGTCTGGGGCGCGCAGGAGATCGCGACCGGGCGTGCCTTCATCTACTACAATCATGCGGTCAAGTTCCGCAATATCGCGCTCCGGGGACCGTGGTGCTCTGGCGGCATCGAGTTCAACTTCGCTATCACCGGACACGCCCCGACTTCGGCGACGCCGGTCGACTGGTGCGTCAGGAAGAACGAGGACGGCAGCGCGAGCTACTTCGCTGGCGCCTCGGAGTACATCGGCCGCACGACCTGGCAGGTGGAAGTGCGGCTCGCCCCCGGCGACGACCACTTTACGATGCGGACGATCTGGTTCAACGGCGCGAACCTGACCGGCCCCTACTACCAGTGGATGAACGCGGCATTTCCGCTGTTTGAAAATACCGACTTCTTCTTCCCAGGCAAAAACTACATCGGACACCCAGGCGACGCGCACGCTTGGCCGATCGACGACGCAGGGCGTGACCTTTCGGTATATGCCCAGAACCGTTTTGGCAGCAACAAGTCGTACCACGTCCTCAACGGCGACAACAGCGTGTTCGGCATCTGGTGGCCGGACATCCGTTTCGGCGCGGTCCATCGCAATCCGGTCTACGACAAGTACGGACGCAAGATCTGGCTCTGGTCGCCGTCGCGCGCAGGCGCCATCTGGGAGACGCTGCTGACAGACAAGGACGGCCAGTACGCCGAGTTGCAATCCGGCCGCGCGTTCCAGCAACCACGTCCGCCCTGCGAAAAAACGCCGTTCAAGGTTCCTTCCTTCGCGCCCGGCGGAACGGATGTCTTCGACGAAATGTGGGGCATGGTGAAGAGCCGCGAGGCATTCGGAACCCCGGAAACCGACATTAAGCCACGTCCGGTCGAGATGCCGTCCGACTTCGACTGGAACTCTGTTCAGGGACTTTACCTGAAGGGCACGCAGAAGCTCCGCTATCTCCATGACGACGATGGCGCGGCGCGGCTGCTCAGATCGGCGCTCGCCATCGACAACCATTTCGCGCCCGCGCTCGTCGCGCTCGCCGGACTCGAAGCGAAGCGCGCGCGCTATGCCGAGGCAGCGCGTCTCGCGGAGCGCGCGCTCGCTGTCGACACCTACGACGGCGAAGCGAATTATCTCGCGGGATTCGCCGCATTCGCGCAAGACGATCTGGCCACCGCCAAGGAGCGTCTCGGGCTCGCGGCCTTTTCGCCGATGATGCGTTCCGCCTCCTATTCGCTCTTATCGAAGATCATGCTTCGCGAGAAAAACTGGCAGGAAGCGGCGCTGCTGGCGGATCGCGCGTTGTGCGCCAACGGACTCTCCTTTGACGCGCTGCTAGCGAAAGTCATCGCCTTGCGCAAGGGAGGCGACGTGGCCGCCGCAACAGCAAGCGCCAAGGCGACGCTCGCGCAACTTCCGCTCTTCCACGCTGTCAGATATGAGCTTGGCAAGTTGGGCGGCAAGGAAGATTTCCGCGCGTACATCAAGTGCGAGTTGCCGCATGAAACGTTCATGGATCTCGGCACTTGGTACGAGGAAGCGGGGCTGGCCGACGAGGCGCGCGAACTCTTCGGCTTTGCGAGCGACCACCCGATCGCGCGCATCCGCCTTGCGTATCTGAAGCGCGACGCTGCGGCGCTCAATGCCATCGCCAAGTTGTCGGCGGAGTTCGTGTTTCCATTCCGCCGCGAGTCGCTCCCGGCGCTCGAATGGGCGGCGCGGGAAAACAGCAGTTGGAAGTTCAAATACTATCACGCGCTCTTCCTTGCGGCGAACGGGGAGCAAGACCGTGCGGACGCGCTTCTTGCCGCCTGCGGAAACGCGCCCGATCTCGCAGCGTTCTACCTCTTCCGCGCTGGCCGACGTCTCGGTGCCGCAGGCGATGCGGACATCGCACGCGCCATTGAACTCGGCGGTGGATGGCGCGCGGAACTGCGCGGCAACCGCCTCACGGCTGATTCCGAGGTGAACCCGATGAAGCTCGCGTATGCGAAGTTGCTGCTGGATGCGAAGCGCTACCGCGAGTGTGTCGACTATCTCGCAAAGAGCGTGATCCTGCCATCCGAATTCGGCGACAACGCCAACGACATCTGGCGGGCGGCGTGCTATGCGCTCGGCGAGAATGAAAAGGCCGAGTCATATCCAGAAAACCTCGGCGCGGGCAAGCCGTATCCGCAGGACAACCGTCCGTACGAATTCAAGAACGCGAACCGGACACAGGACGACGTGCCGGCGCTCGTCGATTTCGAGGACGCTCCAACATGGAAGGTGCGCACCGAAAACGCTGCGGCCCTCTGCGCGACAACGCGCGAGGTGCAACTGTTCGGAGAGAAGACGCTGCGGCTATCGTACTGCGGGAAGGGCGACAAGCCATCCATCGCCTTCGGCCCTGAAAAACCCGTGGCAGTCACGAACGTCTGGAACACCTTCGCGGTCTGGGTACACGGCGACCACTTCGGACGCGGCGCCAACACGCAGCCCGAGGTGCCCTCCGCTGAACTCTTCCTCGCACTGCGGCTCGCGGACGGGACGGAGCAGCGGGTTTCGCTCGGCAAGATCGACTGGCCGGATTGGCACCGCATCGAGCGGCGCTTCTCGCCGGAAGAGACTAAGCGTTTCCAAGGTGCTGCGTTCGCGGGATTCGTCCTCACCGGCGGAACGCAACCGGAATACCGCCCGATGCACTTTGACAACATCGCGTTTTTCATGGACACGCTTTCCGGCAAACTCGATATCGCCGCGCGCGCCAAACGCAACCTGACGCCGCTCAAAGGCGCCGATCAGGGGATCAATACCGGCGACCGTAATCTGCCGTTCCCGATCACGGAAAGCACGATCATCCCGCGCACATCTTCGCCGCAAGAGGGCGACCTGCTCGCGACGTTCAACGGCGGCGAGATCGCCGGAAGCGACACCGGCAAACTTGAAGTCACGACGAGCCGTCGCGGCAAGAGCCTTGTCGTCGATCTGTACGCACCCGCCGGAGCCGTCACGGAAGTTTCGAGCGGCACGGCCACCGAAGCAAAGGTTCTCAAGAGTTTCATCGTGCCGTATCTTGCCTATGGTATCCGGCAAAACCGTCTCAAGATCGACCTGCTTGAGGGCGGATGGTACCGGAGCGCGATCTTCGATTGGTATCGTTCAAACGCGAGCGAGGTTTCGAATGCAGGTAACGCGCAGTCGATGAGGTACTTCCCAAAGACGGATGGGACCTACAATCCGGTGAGCGAGCGGATCGTCATCACGCTCAGCCGAGATTTCGCGGAAGTGCTGCCAGAAATTCCCAATCCCGTCTCGCCGTATAAAACGGTGGCCGGTAAAGGCGCGTGGAGGTCCCACGGCAGTTACGTGCGCAAGCTGGACAAGGCCTTCTGGCGGGAGGTCAAGAAACTCGGGATCGATCATGTGATCGTCACCGACCACGAGACGCTGTGGCGCGACCGTGGCGAAAGCTTTACCTGCCGCACGGATGCTGCGCCGGGCAAGGGCGGAGACGCCGGTGCCGAGGACTATTCACGTTTCATGCGTGAAGAACTCGGCTACGTCTACGGCCCGTACAATAACTTCACCGACTTCTCGCCCATGAACGCCATCTGGTCACGGGACCTCATCGCCCGCCAACGCGACGGTTCGTTCTATCCGGCGTGGTTCAGATGCTACGGTCCGAAACCCGCTCTTGCACCGATGCTCTGCGAGCGTTTCGCTCCGGAACTCAAACGCAAGTTCGGCTATAACACGGCCTACTGCGATGTCCACACCACGCTGGTGCCTTGGAGCCGCACAGATTACGATGCGCGTGTTCCCGGCGCGGCGACTTTTGCACAGACCTTCTACGCATACGGAGAAACATTGCTGCTGCAGAAGCAAGCGTGGCAAGGCCCCGTCTACTCCGAAGGCGGACACCACTTCTTCTACTCGGGACTCTCGGACGGCAACTACGCGCAGGATCGCGGATACAACTTCTTTACGATGCCTTGGATTGTCGACTTCGACCTGCTCAAAATCCATCCCAAGGAGTGCAACTTCGGCATGGGGCTGCTGCCGATGTTCTCGCCGGGAAAGATGTATCAGCCGAACACCGAACCAGTCGGAGGAATCGAGGAGCTTGTCGATTGCTTCCTGACCGCCGTTGTTGCATTCGGACACGCCCCGCACCTGATCCTCGACTACTGCTTCACGCCGTCAAAGCCGTTCGGGCTCGCCTACTGCGGTCCGGGGCGGATCGACTTTGAAAAGGGCATAGACATCGCGCTCCGCAGCTACGCCATGGTCCAGCCGCTCGCCGCGCGCTACACGCAGAGCGACGTGAGCACGATCGCGTATCTCGATGCGGACGGCAAAACCCACCCCACTTCCGCAGCGATTGCGAACGGCACGGTCGAGCGCAATCAGGTGTTCGTCGAATATCAGGACGGCACGGTCATCGTCGCGAACGGCAATCTCAAAGAACGGCTCAAGACCAAAATCGGGGATGAAATCATCGATCTGCCGCCGAGGGCATTCAAGGGCTGGACGCGCGACGGCAAGGTCACGGCAGAAATCTCCGAGAACGCGGACGGCAAACGCGTCTACTTCTGCGATTGCCCCGAGTTCACGTACAAGGGCGGCAAACTCATCAAGAAGCCATAATCAAGCAATATGAAAAGAACCGTACACATGCTTTTTTTGTCGGCACTCGTTCCGCTTGCGGGACAGGGTGCTGACCGCATATCGTTCGGGCTCGACGTGGTGCTACCTTCGGCAGGCTCAGTCACGGGCACATGGTTCTATGAGCACGGCACCAACCAGTTGCTGCTCACGGGATTCCCCGATCAAAAGGGGTGGCGGGCGTGCGCGGTCGGTGTGGGCTGGCATGTGAATGGAGACGCGATCACGCCGCATGACGTGGTCGTTCTGCCAAACGCGCTCGAACCCGAACGGAGCCCTTACAGCGCAGGTCCCGTGAAAGGATCGGGACCGCTCGACGACCGTATCGCCGCTGCGCTCGTAGAGTGGGACTGGCGTTTGCAGGACGGTCTCGGTGTGCCCCGCGAACCGTGCACATTCGCCGAGGCCGTGGTACCGCTGCGGGCGCGCTTCAGAATGGCGGGGCTTGCGCAGCCGCCCCCCGAGACGAGCGATGAGCGTGAATGGCGGGCACTCCGCCAAGCCCTCCGCACGCGGGCGCTCGCGCAATTGAAGGGGCGCACGCTCTTCTTCGCGAAGTTCGTGCCCGGCGCGATGAGCCACCAGCTCACGCAGTGCCTCGGCTACTGCGCACGTCCGGGAGGCGGCCTCTTTGTACTGGAGCAGCCCGGCGTATCGATGCGCCCGCGCGAAGTGACGCCACCCAATCTGCCGCCCGGCAGTTTCCTCAACCCCGAGCTTTCGCTGGATGCAACCAAGATCCTTTTCTCCTACTCGCCCGTCGCGTCCGATCCTCCCGGCACGTATACGGGCGGACGTGATGTTCCCCGCTTCTGCACGCCTGATCGCCTCGCGCACCGCTACAACATTTATGAAGCGCCGCTTGCAGGCGGCACGGCGCGGCGATTGACGAACGACGGCCACGACGACATTTTTCCCATCTACCTGCCGGACGGCGACATCGTGTTCTCCTCCACGCGACGCGGCGGTTACCATCGGTGCGGCCTTGGTCCCTGCTTTGTGTTCACGCTCTCGCGAATGGGACCGAATGGTGAGAATCCGCGTTCGATCTCGTTCCATGAAACGCATGAGTGGACGCCCGCCTTGCTGCCGGATGGACGGCTTCTCTATACGCGCTGGGATTATGTGGACCGTAACGGCGTTCTCTACCAACACCTCTGGACGGCGCGGCCAGACGGCGGCGGCGTGCGTATCTACTACGGCAACAACACGTGGAATCCGTGCGGCACGTGGGAAGCGCGCCCAGTGCCGAACTCCACAAAGGTCATGGCCATTGCCGGACCGCACCATGCGATGTCGGCGGGATCTGTCATTTTGATCGACACGCTCAAAGGCATTGACGGCGCAACGCCCATCACGCGCCTCACGCCAGAAGTGCGTTTCACCGAATCAGAAGAGCCGCTCGCCCACGCACCCGCTTTCGTGAAGGATGTCGCGTTCGACAGTACGCCCCGCAGCTATTGGCGAGGAGGCATCCCCGACCCCGCGCGCAACCAAACACCGACGGTGCAGGAGAAGCGTTGGCCCGGGCATTCGTTCAAGAGCCCGTGGCCGCTCTCCGAAACCACGTTCCTCGCCTCGTATTCCTACGACCGCCTGTTGGGCGAGCCAGGCGGCAACATCCCGAACCAGTACGGCATCTATCTCTGCGATGCCGATGGCACGCGCGAACTCATCTATCGCGATCCGCGCATCTCCAGCCTCTGGGCGCGACCGATCGAACCGCGTACGCCGCCAAAGCTGGCCCAATCGCCTATCGATCCCGAACGCGCAAAGCGCCTGACGGGCACGTTCTCGATCGACAAGGTGACGGAGGCATGGCCAGATGCCTTCCCGCCCCAATACCCCATCGTTGCGTTGCGCGTCTTCCACATCATCAACAAGACGACACCGAACATCGACTCCCCAAAGGTGGGTGCCGGACTGGGTTCCGTCGGACGCGAGATTCTTGGGACCGTGCCCGTGGAGGCGGATGGCAGCGCCTATTTCGAGGCCCCCGCCAACATGCCGCTCTACTTCCAAGCGCTCGACGCAAAGGGACGCACCGTACAGACGATGCGTTCAGCCGTGTACCTCCAGCCCGGCGAACACGAAAGCTGTGTGGGCTGCCATGAGGATCGCCGCAAGAGCTACATGCCCGCGCAACCCGCATTGGCCACACAGTGCGCGCCGTCTGTCATTCAGCCCTCGCTCTCCGGGACGCATCCGTTCAGCTACCTCAAACTTCTCCAGCCCGTGTTGGACCGCAAGTGCGTGACGTGCCACGACGGGAAGCGTGAGGGCGTGCCGGCATTGACGGGCGAGCCGGATGGATGGTCATGCAAATCGTTCAACGTGCTCATTCGCCATGTCCCCTATTCCAGTTGGAACCAACAACCGAACAACAATAACGAACCGCTCACAAGACCGCTCACGTTCGGTGCTCTGCCCTCCAAACTCCTGAAACGCCTTGAGTCCGGACACGGTGACGTGAAACTCACCGATGAAGAGTGGCAGCGGTTTTATATCTGGATGGACTCGAACGGTGCCTGCTGGGGTACGTTCGACGCAGCGAAGCAACGCGAGTGAATTGATCAAGGCACCGCCGGTAGCGTATTGGCCGCAGAAAACCGGTAGGACGTCGCGCGGCGGAAGGTCTGGCCGGGATGCAGGATGACCGACGGGAAGTTCGGATGATTGACGGCATCTGGAAAGTGTTGCGTCTCGAAGCAGACGGTATTGTGCTTTTGATCCGGCGCTGCCGCCACCGGTTTGCCGTCGCGGAAGTAACGTTTGCCCGTGTAGAGCTGCATGCCGGGCTGGTCGGTGTAGACGTGCATCAGACGGCCGCTGCGCGGTTCGTAACACCACGCCGCACACGCGAAGCTCTGCCCGCCGTTGCGCAAAACGTAGTTGTGGTCGTACCCCTTGGTTGACGTGAGCGCCTCAATCCGCGCGCCGATCGCGGTCGGCACGCTGAAATCCAGCGGGGTTCCCGTGACGGGCGCGTATGCGCCGGTGGGGATCAGTTCGGCATCGGCGGCTGTAACGCGGTCGGCGTCGATCCAGATCCGGTGATCCCATACGTCCCCCTCTCCTGCAAGATTGAAGTAGGCGTGGTTGGTGAAGTTGACCGGCGTGGGCTTGTCGGAGGTCGCCGTATAGTCGATGCGCAACTCATTATCATCGTTCAGCGTGTAGGTGACAGTCACATTGAGCGTACCGGGGAACCCCTCGTCGCCGTCCGGGCTGCGCAGGCTGAAGCGCACAGCGGCGGCATTCGGGATGGCGGGCAACACCTCGCCGCGCCACACCTTGCGCGCAAACCCGTTGCGACCGCCGTGAAGTTGGTGCTGGCCGGCATTGGCTGTCACACGGAACTCGTGGCCGTCCAGCGTGAAGCGTGCATTCGCGATACGATTGGCAACACGTCCCATGACCGAGGCCGCCGCACTGAAACCCTTGAGGTATGCGTCGAGCGACTCCGCTCCCATAACGACATTGGCAAACCTTCCATCGCGATCGGGCACACGCAGTTCAGTGATCGTCGCGCCGTATCCCATGACACGCGCTACCATACCGTGTGCGTTGCGTAGCGTGTAGAGTTTCACCTCTTCGCCGGCGGGCGTATTCCCGAATGACTGCTCTTCGATACGCTGCAAGGGAACAGCGCCGAGCTGCAAAGCGAGAAGAAAAACCAGGCCGAAACAAACCTCGTGCATCAAATGGATTGGCCTTGTTTTGCAACGAAAAGGCACGGCTCGGGGGGGGAACCACAGAGACGCAGAGATTGGTTTCTGGCTCCTGGTTTCAAGTTTCTGGTTTCTGATTTCTGGTTTCATCCACAGCACGGTGTTGTTCATGGTTGACCTTGTTTTTTGTAGATCCTGATCCAGTCCACTTCCACTGTATCCCCGGCGGTGCCGAAGTCAAAGCGCAGTGTACGCAACTTGCCGCACCATGTAGCGTCGAGCGTCTTGGTGATGCGATATGTGTGCCACTCGCCGTCGGATTTGAGACCGATACCGAACGCCTTGGATCCGCTAAGCGCGGGTTCTTTGTCGGTGGCCCAAAAGCCTTGGCCGGTACGCATCCCCTCCGGTGCCCTCATGCGCAAGACGATGGCGTCGATCTCGGCGATGTCGATGTTGAGCCCCGTCGCGATGATCTGCGGATCGTCGCCGGTGGCACGTGCGATAAGTACGCCGTTCTCAACCCGGAGCGGCTCTGTCTGGTGGACAAACCAGCCCTCGGCATTCTCGGCGAACTCCCACGCCTTGAGCGGCGAACCGGCGGGCAGCGGGACGTCCGCAACCACCTGCGTCGTGCGCAGCGCGAGCGGTGGAGCGGGATAGGGCTGGCTTTCAAGCGCCTTGGCTGCCGCCCGCTCTTCCGGATTGAGCATGCTGAAGGAGATGACTTTTGACGCGCTCGGAACCAGATCGATGTGCGCATCGGGCGCGTCGGTGTAAACGCGGCGCACGCGATCCAGAAAGGCGAAGCCGAACTCCGCATCGGGTTCGATGAAACTCCCTTCGCCCCACTCGTTCCAAGCCTCGATGATCGCAAGGTTGTTGCGCGGATCGATGTAGGTCAGACTGGCGCGGCAGTGCTGTTCAAAAAGGTCGGGCGTCCTGCCGGTGATGACCGTCGCGTTTTTTCGGGCGCGCGGGCGGTCGTCCCAATTCGAGCCGACCGGCACGATGTAGTGCGGTTCTTTCCGGGGTGAATAGATCTGCCACATGGTTTCGAAATGCTTCAGCATATCGGCATACGGCAACGAATAACCGCGCTTCCACTCGTATTTGGAATCGAGGTCTGCGCCGTAGTAGGCGTATGCAGAAAAGGCGCTGAAGCCGGACTCTGCGGCGTTTCTGCCGTCACCAAGCGCAACACAGTAGAGATCCTTGAGCCCTTTGGCACGGAGCAACCGGTTCATCTCTTCAAGGACAGCACGGAATCCCGCCGGACCGCCGTTGGCTTGAATCAGCGCACCGGGGACATAGACCAAGAGCACGGGGCGGCCGTCTACCGTGAGGTAGTTGGGCAATTTGAAGTAGTGATCCGCGAGATACTCGGTCATCTGCAAGAGCGCGGGCTTGGAGAAATCCAGCGGGGCGGGCTTGCCGTCACGCTTCCAGTCGAGCGCGTGGTTGCACCAGTGGACACAGAACTTCATCTGCGAGGCATACCGCGCCTTGAGGAAGCCCTGTTCCAGCGTACGCGCCAATCGCTTTTCGCCAGCATTCCAATACCAGTCGAAGGCGAAAAACGAGATGCCGTGTTCGAGTGCCCACTTGATGTGCCAGTCGTTGACCTCCGGCAGCGAATCGTCATAGAAGCCGAGCAGCGGGCGCGGGGCGGGCTGCTTGGCGACGGCCCACTTCCACTCGCTGTCTTCGTCGTGTGTGCGGTACGGGTAGTCGCCGCGTCCCGTATCACGATACCAGCCGGGAAAGATGTAGGCGCCCAACGTGATCTTCGCCGTGACCGGCTCGGGTGCCGGGACACCCTCGCCGGTCCACGTCTGTACCTCGGCGTGTACGCCAAGCGCAACAACGATCAACAAAACTCGTAAGAATCCAACACGCATGTTCGCAACCCTATCACGTTTTCTTCTCATTCTTTTTCATGGGCGAGACACCCATGCCACGGAGAGGTGGCACGGGCATCTTGCCCGTGGTTCATGCGAGGTGGCACGGGCATCTTGCCCGTGGTTCAGGAGCCTACCGCTCGACGCACTTGATCTTGAAGAACGCACGCGCACGGCCGTTGCGCGGAACGCGCACCTCGGTGTGGGTGTCGGCCCCCGCCATGAACGGCTCCGTCGTGAACGCCGTCCAGCCCTTTGCTGTCGGTGCGCTCACATACTCTGTCCGCCAAGTGACGAGATCGGTGCTGACCTCGACCTGATAGCTCCGGCCAGACTCTGTGTTGAAGCGCAGCGTGACATACTGCAAATCAAGCTTGACCGCGTCCACCTGCAGGGCATCGACCGCCACCGGCGTCAGCGATAGATGCACGTTGCCGACTTCGTCGATCACCTTGAGGTAATACGCGCCGCCCGCCGCCAGTCCGTTCGCGGCGACGGTGTAGTCGTTCGCACCCTCGCCCACGACGAGCCAGGCGGGCACGCGGCCGACCTCGCCCCATGCGTTGTCGATCCACGCATAGATCACGATGTCGCCGCAACCGGCCTCGTTCACCGTCCACAACTGGATCATCACGCCATCCGGCGTGGCGTACAGGCGGATATCGATCGCGGTCGACAGCGGATGGTTCTCGAAACCGAAGTTCAGCGTCTCGGACGGACGCCCATCCAGCACCCCCGCACCAGAGAGCACGGTGTGGACGATCACGGCGTCCTCGCCCGCGTCAACCGCCCGGTTACGCCGCTCGTCGCCGTACGCCACGTCGCCTTCCGTAGGTATGCCGACCAACTCCGAGCCCGCCCGTGAAACCAGCACCGACACGACGCCCGGCGGCACCGCGCCAAACTTGTAACAGCCGTTCGCATCGGTGTTGGTCGAGGCAAAGACCTTGCCATCCACCACCAAACTCACGAGCACATTGGTGATCGGCTGATCATTCGTGTTCGTATCGAACAACATATCGTTGATAGTATCCACGAAGACGTACCCGTTGACCACAGCGGACATGACGAAACCGGCGTCCACCGTGCGATTCATCATCTCCCCAGTCGCCAACGTAATCGGATCGCTGCGCCCGGTCTGCGGATCGATGTCGCTGTCCAGCGACCGATCCTCGCCCACCCGCGGCGTCGTCGGGAGATAGTTCGTCGGTGCGCTGAAAGTCAGGTAGTAGGTTCCCGCTGGAAGCCCGGTGAAGAGATAACGGCCGTCGGCGTCCGTGACCTCCGTACCTAGCAGCGTGTCGTCCGCGCTGAAGATCTGCACGGTCACATTGGTCAGCGCCGTCTCGTCAGCATCCTGCAGGCCATTATTGTTGGCATCGTACCACGTACGGTCACCGATCGCGCCGAAGGTGAACTGGTGATCCTCGACCTCCCCGCCCTTCACCTCACCGCTGAAGAGCGGTATCAGCGGCTGGGAGGGATAGAGGCGGAAGCGCGTGTTCAGCACCGTCACGCCGTTGGTACGGAAGGTACCTTCCGGGATCGGGAAGCCCAGTGTGTAGACAACACCAGTGCCCTGGCTATCGACCGCCTGGCTGATCGCCAGTTCGTTGGCGTTGGTAAAGGTGCCGTCCTGGTTGAAGTCGATCCAACCGCAGAGCCAGCCGCTTCCCGCGCCCACCAAAACCTCGATCTGGCCGCCGTGCTCTACGCTCCAGCGTCCGACCACCTCCACTCCATCCTCCTCGTCACCGTCGCCGGTGGCGTCGGGGGTAGGCGTACCGTTGCGCTCGGTCTCGACCTTACGGCCCAGATAGAGCGGTTGTCCCGGCACCTGGGTATGGCTCGGCCCGACGGGGTTATCCGCCAAGGTTGTACTGTAGGACGACGGCAGGTCGCCGAAATCCCGCTCGTACACCGGGTCGAAGGCGAAATCGATGTTGTCGCGCACCGACACGATGGTCATAGTCTGGTAGGCCGAGCGGGTGTGGCCGAGGCTGTTAGTCGTGTTGACGACCGTAAGCGCCGACGTGTCGTACGTCTTAGTGGTCAGGCGCACGCCGGATACCGGTGCGGCCAGTGAAACAATATAGCGGTCGTTGGCGCTGCCCGACGGCAGACCTTCGAAGTGGTAGTCGCCCGCCGCGTCGGTCGTGGTCGAGGCGATCATCAGCGTCTCGCCGGACTCGATCACATCGTCGCCATCGTCGTTCCAGAGGTAGAGGTAGACCGTCACGTCGGCAAACGGGTATTCGCCCGCACCCACGCCGGACGTGTTCATCCCGTTCAGCAATCCGTCGAAGGGTTCCGTGTCGAGACCGACCGTACCGCTGACAACGTTGGTTCCGCTGAAGTGGTAGCCGAAATCAATATCCAGATCGGCATTGGTCACGCTGTGGCCCCCGATCGAGATCACGGAGCCACCACTGATGACGATGTTGGTTGCCACACCATCCGCTACACCATCCGCATCGTAAACAGGCACGAGGCCGGTGTGCAGATCAGGGTCAGCAGCATCGACCACGATCTTGTAAGTGCCATCGGCAAGCCCGCCAAAAAGGTAGATGCCATCGGCGTCTGTCTCCTGCGTGGCGATCAGGGTCTCGTTGTGGTAGAGCGCGACCGTGACATACGGGATGCCCGGTTCGCCGATGTCCCGTACGCCATTGGTGTTGACGTCGATCCAGAGTGTGTCGCCGATGACTCCGGGGGGCTGGTACCCGAAGTCAGCGCCAGTAAAGGTCGCTTGCTGCGTGAGCTTGAGGCCGTACTGACCATCGCACGACGGCCCGGCAACCGCCGGCACGGGGCAGGGTACGCCATCGTTGTCGGGATCACCGGTGAGCACGGCAGCGGCCAGCGGTGCCGAGGTCTCGTCGACGACCACAACGTAATAGTCCGGCATCAGGTTGCGGAACATGTACTTGCCATCGGTGTCGGTCTCCAGTGTGCCAATCAGCTCCTCACCTGCGTCGTAGACGCCGTTGGCGTTGACATCCCGATAGAGCCGTACCGTCACGCCGGGAATGCCCGGCTCATTCCAGTCCTGATCGGCATTGCCGTTGTAGTCCCACCAGACCGTGTCGCCAATCGCGCCCGGCAGCACGAAGCCGAAGTCGGCATCGAGGTGGGCGGCGGCTCCTTCGATCGTGATGTCGTAAGATGTGGGGGTGGTGGGGCGGGAAGACTCGCCCAGCCCGTTGACCGGCAGCGCTGGGGAGGCGGCGTCCACCACGACGCGGTAGGCACCGGGGAGAAGCGAGGCAAACAGGTAATGGCCGTCCGCGTCGGTCGTGGTTGTCTGTGCCAGAACGTAGCTGCCATCGCCGTTGAGATCGGCATAGAGCCACACCGTCACGTCCGGGAAGCCATATTCAACGGCACTCAGTCGCATGCCGTCGGCGTCGCCGTCACACCACACTGTGTCGCCGATGCTGCCGTATCCCGACGCAAGGAAACCGAAATCCTGGTCAAGGTTGTCGGACGTCGTCAGCGTGACCACGCTGATCCCGTCCTTCTTGCTGTCGGGATCGGCCGTCACGACATAGTAGCTCTGCTGACCGGTCGACGTATCGACGATCACCTGATAGGTTCCCGGCGGCAGGGATTCAAAGAGATAACCCCCATCGACATCCGTCACGGTCGCGGCGACAAAAGCGTCGATGCCCGCATCGATCTCACCGTCACCATCCTCATCCTGATAGAGGCGCACGGTCACTCCGCTCACGCCCTCATCCTCTGCATCCTGCGTGCCGTTGCCATTCCAATCGTAAAAGATCGTGTCGCCGATCGCCAGCGTGCCCGACTGCGCGTAGCTGAAGTCGGCGTAGTCCACGCCTCCCAACGCCACCGTCACGGCGACCGCATTGGCCGTGGCGAGCCCGTCGGTGTCGTAGGTGCCGCTCCAGGTGCCGGTGGCCAGCGGCCCGCTGTTGGTCACGACCGTCACCGTGTAGGTGCCACTATAGTCACCGGCAAACTGGTAGGTGCCCTGCGGGCCGGTGGCCGTGGTGGCGATCACCGTGCCGCCGGAGTCGCGGAGCTGTACCGTGACACCGGCGAGCCAGTCGTCGCCGGCTTCCGGCGTACTGCTGCCGTCGCGGTCGAGGTCGCGCCAGAGCGTGCCGCGGATCGTCGTCAGGAGGCTGTAGCCGAAGTCGGCCGTCAGCACGGTGTCGGCTCCCGTTGTCGAGTCGAAGATGATCGGGACTACCGCCTGGTGGGGCGTGCTCACGCCATCGTAGTCCCACGTGGGCGTGCCGCTACCGCCCGGCAGCGTGGAGGGCACGACGGCCACGGTGTAGTTGCCGCTGGCCGGCAGGCAGCCGAAGAGATAGAAGCCGTTGGCGTCGGTGACGGTGTTGCTGGCCACGCCGACGCCGTAGCCGAGGTCGACTCCTGCGGGCGGCGTAATGGTGACGGTCACGTCGGCGACGCCCGGCTCGCCGGGATCCTGCACGCCGTTGCCGTTGAGATCGCGCCAGACGAAGTCGCCGATGGTTCCGGCGGGCAGCACCGTGACGATGCAGTCGCCGTGCTGGTCATTGGCGCGTTTGCCGGTCTCATACCAGGCATTGGTGATGGCGAAAGTGTTGGTCACGGGGGCGCTGATGTTGCCCGGCGGCTCAAGCACGTCGAAGGTGACGTTTATCACGCGTTCGCCGCCGGCATAGATCGGTCCGAGGTTGTTCCAGCCAAGTTCGCCGGTCAGGCCATTGGTGGCCACCGTGTCCGGCGGCGGGCTGGCCGAGACGAAGGCCAGGCGCGACGTGTCGTAGGTGTCGACGAGCGGCACGGGGTTGAGCGTCGTGGCGTCCGTTCCCCCCACGAGTTGGTCGGTCATCAGCATGAAGCCGACCGAGTCGAGATCCAGCGTTCCCGTCGGATTGCCCTGCTTTTTGGCAATCAGCTGCACCCGCAGAGCGGTACCGTTGAAGTCGCTCCAGTCCCAGAGGGCCTGCATATCCGTCACGTTCACCGACAGGATGCCCGTGGGAAGGTTGACAGCATTGAACGTGCGGGAGCCCAGACTCGTGCTGTTCTTCCACAAGGTGATCGTCAGCGTCGAGGTGGTGTCGACAAAGGAGCCGTTGACGCGCATCGGCAGCACCAGCGTGACATTGGTGATCACGCCGCGGGGTGCCGAATCCGCGTAGCCCATCAGGTTAAGCTCATCGCTCGTGTCTTCGAAGGGTGCGGTGGCGTAGGTTCCGTCGGGCTCACCCGGCGTCCAGGCGTTGGCCGCGTTGAACCACCCCTTGTTGCCGACTTCCGTGTAGCCGTTGGTCGGCCAGATCGTGTGTATCAGGGGCTGTGGCGTCGAGGCGCCAGATCCGGTCAGCCGGTTGGTCACGGCAATCTGGTAGGTGACCTGTCCTCCCTCGCGCAGGGTACCCGTACCGATGCACGTCTTGGTGGCCGTCAGCGCGGGTGCGACACCGAAGTCGGCGGTCAGATCCTCCACGCCATTGGGGTCGGTGCGGGCGCTGTCGAGATCGATGGCATAGAACAGGGGAGTTGTCGTGGTGTACCCCTCGGGCAAGTCCGTGTCGTCGTGGTCGAGCACAACCACATAATTCCCGTCGGGCAGGT
The DNA here is from genome assembly GCA_022704125.1 of Verrucomicrobiota bacterium. Taxonomy (GTDB): domain Bacteria; phylum Verrucomicrobiota; class Kiritimatiellia; order RFP12; family UBA1067; genus DUPH01. The sequence continues at coordinate 20,381 of JAKJHA010000008.1, forward strand.
TGGCGAACAGGTATTTTCCGTCGGCATCGGTGATGGCCAAGCCATGGATCGAGTCACTGGCATCGACCACGCCATTGCCGTTGATATCGTGGTAGAGCAGGACGCTAATCCCCGCGATGCCAACTTCCGTACCATCCTGGATACCGTTACCCAGGATGCCGCCGCCCTCGCCGGTGTCGGCAAAGACGGTATCGCCCAGACTGTTGTTGCCCTGCACGAAGGTGATTGCGTCGTCGGTCGCGAAGGGAAGGGTGTTACCGTAGCTCAGACCGGCCTCGTTGACCACGATGGGCTCTGTCTCGATATAGGGGCTATCCACCGTCACGGAGAAACGTACCACGCCGTCCGATCCGGCGGACAGCACGTCGGACAGCCACCACTGGATGTCGGTCACGGATGCCGCGTTTGGTTCAGCCTGCGTCCAGGTCGCGCCATTGTCGGTGGAGTAGAAGACCGTATAGGCGCTCACGCCTTCGGGCAGGGTATTCGAGGCCGTCGCGCTACCGGACACGTAGGTGGTGCCGTCGGGAATGGAGTCCTGAACCACGAGCGGCAGACCAATGCCGGGCGTGCCTACCGCCACGCTGCCCGCATTGGTGTAGGCCACCGCATAGCGGATCATACCGCCGGGCAAGATCGTTTTACTGTCCGCAGTTTTATCGATTCCGACCTGCGTTCCGCCACTCTGTAACCCCTCGCTCAGGGAGACGCCGAAGTCGGCGTTGAACTTCTCTCTGTCCGGGTTTGAGCCCACCACCTGATAGGGGGTGGTCACGCTGCACGCATTCGGCACCAACGGCATGAACTCGTAGCGCACGTAGCCTACGACACCGTTATTCTCCGGAATGTTCTCAAAGTAGAGTTGGTCCTCGCCGGTCAGGACGAGCTCACTGCCCGACGTGAGCTTGACGATCACCATGGCGTAGGTCTTGACCAGTCGGAAGGCGCTGGCATCAAAGATCCTCGGATCGCCGACCGGCTGCATCCAGATGTTGCGGTCGGGGACCATGTCGCCGTTGTTGTCGAATCCCTCCCCGACAACTCCCAGGTCATACCAGATGCCCTCGGTGACGACGCGCGTACCGACAGTACCGTCGTAGTTGGCGTTGGTCCAGGCAGGGACATACTGGTTGAGCAGATCCTTGTAATAGTCGGGCACCTTGTTGGCACCGTTCGGGAAAATCTTGTTGGCCGAGGCGGAAATAGTGTTACGGAAGTTCAATTCGCGTGTCAGATCGACCGTCCGCGTTGTGCTGCCCTCGCTGGCTGTCGCCCATACGTCGTACTCGAGCCAGAGGTCGTCGTCGGGCTTGACGCTCGCCCCCCAGAGCGGAGTGCCGTTTTTGTCAAGCTGATCATAACCGACGAGCCAGTAGACCGTCACGGATTCCCCGGCGGGGATGGTGCCGATGTAGCGCGTAGCGTCGTCTAGCCCGGCCCGTCCACCCTCGTGGCGGAGGGCGAATGCCCCACCATCGAGCGGCCCGGTCAGCCCTGGGTGCACCCGTGACGGATAGGTACCCGGCGTGGGGCTGGCTCCATCGTTGTAGTTGCCGACGCACGCAACGATGTCAGTCAGATCGGTTGTACCGTCGTTGTGCAGCGTCACACCGATGTAGGCGGCACCCGGCGCATAGGACGATGGCGAGCCCGCATTTGAGTCGACAATCAGATTGTAGCCGCTGCAGACCTCGACCCGTAGCGGGCCATCCTGTGTGGCCGCGTGGAGGGATGCGCCCCACCCCAGCACCACGGCAAGTCCTGCCAACCGTACCCAGACCCCTCTCTTCCCGTCACGTTTCATGGTCGAACCTCGGTTTCCTTTCTGCGAGACTCCTCGCCACATTCCCGTAGAATGAATGGAAAATAACTTGAAAAGGCTCGCCATAATGCCGATTTCAACATGCCGCGTCAAGTCCCCCCCCGCGTTTTCTCCCCTTTTGGGGGGTAAATGCCCCTGTCACTCGACGCACCGGATTCTGAAGAACGCGCGCGAGCGCCCGTTGCGCGGGACGCGCACCTCGGTGTGCGTGCCGGGGCCCGCCGTGAACTGTTTCGCGTCAAACTGCGTCCAGCCCTTCGCTGTCGGCACGCTCACCCACTCCGTCCGCCACGTGACGAGATCCGCGCTGACCTCGACCTTATAGCGCCGGCCGGGCTCGGTGTTGAAGCGCAGTGTGACATGCTGCAGATCAAGCCGGACCGCATCCACCTCCAGGGTGCCGACCGCCACCGGCATCAGCGAGAGATGCTCGTTGCCGACCTCGTCGATCACCCTGAGGTAATACGCGCCGCCCGCCGCCAGTCCGTTCGCGGCGACGGTGTAGGCGTTCGCCCCCTCGCCCACGACGAGCCAGGCGGGCACGCGTCCGACCTCGACCCAGTCATCATCGATCCACGCATAGATCACGATGTCGCCGCAACCGGCCTCGTTCACCGTCCACAGCTGGATCATCACGCCATCCGGCGTGGCGTACAGGCGGATATCGATCGCAGTCGACAGCGGATGGTTCTCGAATCCGAAGTTCAACATCTCGGACGGACGCCCATCCAGCACCCCCGCACCAGAGAGCACGGTGTGGACGATCACGGCGTCCTCGCCCGCGTCAACCGCCCGGTTACGCCGCTCGTCGTCGGTGTTCGGCACGCCGACCAACTTCGACCCCATCCGCGGGACCAGCACCGACACGACGCCCGGCGGCACCGCACCGAACTCGTAATAGCCAGAAGCATCGGTGTTGGTTGAGGCCACAACAACACCGTCCACCATCAGGTGTACGGGCAGATTGGTGACCGTTGTGTCACCCGTGTCGCGCAGCAGGTCGCTGACGGTGTCTATGAAGGCATATCCTCTGACCACGGCGGGGACGACAAAGCCGGCGTCTGCCGTTAGGTTCGTCTGCCCGGCTGTCAGCATGACCAGATCGCTGAGCCCGGTCAGCGGGTTGATGTCATTGTCAAGCGCAGGGTCATCGCCCTGCTGGTAGCGCGTGGGCACGTAGCCGGCCGGTGCCGCGACATCCAGCACATAGGCACCGGGGAGACGTCCGCTGAAGAGATACATGCCATTGGTGTCGGTCAGCGTGGTGGCCACTTCCACGCCGTGGACATCCAGCAGACGTACAACCACATTCGACAGTCCCGGTTCGCCGTGATCCTGTACGCCGTTGCCGTTCAGGTCCTCCCAAACACGGTCGCCGATGTCACCGTTCCGCGTATCCAAGAAAGCATGCCCACGCGACTCCTGCCCGGACGTGACCGTGACGCTAAGCTGATTTGCGCTGGTCGAGACATAGCCTGCGGGATCGGTCTCTACCAACGTGTAACTGCCGGGGAGCAGGTTCGCGAAGGTAAACGCCCCATCCGTACCCGTTACATATTGGCCCATCTGGTTGTTGTTCGTGTCCAGCAGCTTCACCGTCACGCCGGAAATGCCGCCCACATCCTCAGCATTCACTTGCCCGTTGCCATTGATATCCACCAGCACCTTGCCGGAGATGGTCGCAAGGGTATAGTCCAGGAAGTTGTTACCTGTCGAGTATCCGCCGCTGGGCAGCAATACCGCGATGCGGTTGGCGTCTCCGCCATCGCTGTCCATCGTGCTGAACCAACCGGACAGATCGGTCTGGACAACCACATAATCTCCCGGCATGACATGGGTGAAAATGTAGCGGCCGTCGGACATGGTCGTAGTCGTGGCGACCGTCACGCCGTTGG
>JAKJHA010000180.1 GCA_022704125.1 Verrucomicrobiota bacterium
CCCGACCCTGACCGGTCGCAGCAAAGTCGAGCCAAGAAAGCCGGTCACAAAAATCACCGTCGTACCCAACACGATCGACAAATTCTGATGGATAGCCACCGGCAGCGGCCACCGCTTCTGCCACACGCTGACCCACGCGATCATCAACACACCCAGCACCACGCCAAGCGCCGCTTCGGGATTCCGCGCCTTCTGACAGAAATACCCCAATAGAAACAGACCGAGCATACCGCCGCTAAAGATGGATTGCATTGCCCACCAGGCATCAAGCGCGCTCCTGACATGCATCATCGCCAGCGCACACCCCACCCCCAGCACCGCCAGCGCCACCGTCGCCCCCTGCAACACGCGCAACGCGCGCGAGTCTTGCACCTGCGGGTCCACGAACCGTTTGTAGTAATCCTCAAGTATGATCGTCGCGCCACTGTTGAGACTGGTGGAGACCGTGCTCATGCCGGCCGCGAAAATCGCGGCGATCAAGAGCCCTGTGATGCCGACCGGCAACCCCTTAACAATGAAGAAGGGCAGGATCTGATCGGGACGCGCCGCGATTTCAGCCGGCAGCAGATCCGGGCGCGCATGGTAGTAAGCGAACAGCGCGGTACCGATCAGGAAAAAGAGAAACGAGACCGGCACATAAAGCAGAGAGCCGAAGAGCGTTGAACGCACCGCATCGCGGTGGTCGCGCGCTGTGATATACCGCTGGATGTAGTTTTGGTCAATGCCGTAGTTCTGCATGTTGATGAAGATTCCGTAGATCAGGCAAACCCAGAAGGTTTCGCTGCCCCAGTCCGTCAACGACCAGCTTCCCAAGCTCATCTTGCCTTCCGACACCGCGAGTGTCCACGCCTGCCCGATACCCTGCGGCATTGTGATGAGCAGCACCGCCAGGCAGAGCAGCGTGCCCCCGATCAGGATGATGCCCTGCACGGCGTCGGTCCAGATGACGGCCTGAATGCCGCCCATCGCGCAATAGAGCAGCGTGCCCACCCCCGTCACAACGATCAGCATTGGCACCGACCACCCCAGTAGCGCATTCATCGGCAGCGCCAATAGATAGAGGATCGTGCCCATCCGCGCGATCTGCGTGACCAGATAACAGAGCGAGGCGTAGATGCGCGCCCAAGGCCCGAAGCGCGTCTCCAGATAGCTGTAGGCCGAAGCACTGTTCAGGCTGCGGTAAAGCGGCACGAAAAACCGCACCGCCATCCATGAGGCCACAGGAATCGACAGACTGAAAACGAAGGCGTTCCAGTTTCCGACATACGCCTTGGCTGGCAACCCCAAAAAGCTGATACTGCTGACGAATGTCGCGAAGATCGACATGCCCACCGCCCACGCCGGCAACCGTCCGCCGCCCGAGGTAAAGGTATCCGCCGCGTCGGCGGCACCACGCCTGAAGTAGAATGAGCAACCAAACGCGGTCACACCGACCAAATAGGCGACGAAGACTAAGAGATCAACAAGCGGTAAATTCATAACACCTACGGTCACTCCTTCACAACGTTGGCTCCGAGCGCCAACAAACGGCTACGGATGATTGAGCGTTCCTCCTCGCGGAACCGGCTGAACGGCTCGGCCATGAAGTCACCGCAGATACCCATCAGGTCCAACGAACATTTCACGCCCTTCAGGAAGCTTGAGACGTGCCGACCCACGCCATACAGCGCACCGCCAACTTTCATGATGCGCTCCTGCAGTGCGCGCACACGAGCTGTGTCGCCCGCAACCGCCGCATCGTATGTCTCAACAAAGAGCGCGGGAAAAAGATTCGCCCCGCCGCACACACCGCCGTGTCCACCCATCAGCACCACCTCGCCCAGCGCCTCCTCCGGCCCCATCAACACCGAAAAGTCAACGCGGTCACGTAGCAGATGGCGCACCGTGTTGAAATAGACGATGTTGGCAGAACTGTCCTTCAGGCCCGCGATATTATCATTTTCCGCAAGGGTACGCACCGTGTAAGGATCGATCATCACTTTGGTGTGCGAGGGCATGTTGTAGAGAAAAAGCGGCAACGGCAAACTACTCGCCAAATGCGTATAATACTCGACCAACTCGGGCTGGCCCGGCGTAAAATAGTAGGGCGGCGCCGCTACGAGTGCTTCCGCTCCGGCACGGGCCGCGCTCTCTGCTAGGCGCATGCTCTCGGTGAACACCGTGTCGGTGATACCTACCAAAACCGGCACACGGCCATTGACCTGCTTGCAGACCCGCCGCACCAACTCATGGCGGAGATCATAGCTCAGGTTCGGTGCCTCGCCGGTTGTTCCCAGCAGAAACAGCCCGTGCACCTTCCCATCCAAGATATGCTCGACCAGACGTTCAAGCCCCTTCAGATCAAGCGTGCGGTTGTCCAAAAGCGGGGTGACCATCGGCGGGATCACCCCTCTTAACGGTTTAGGTAACATGCGCGTTTCCCCTTTTCTAATACACCAGATCCCTGAATTTTTTGACCGTGTGGAACGTGATCAGATTTCCGTCATGCGCGCTCTTGGCACGGCTATCGCCGCTACGTGACAGCACGTGCAGGTCATCACCGTCAATCACCATTGAGGCGTAGTGACGGGCTTCGCGCGGCGTCTTTCCGGTTGCCACAAGTCCCGCGAAACACCAGTCCACCATGTTCTTGGAAAAATGGAGCTGCAAGCGGTGGCGCTCGTTATTCGGCAGATTGTAGCGGTCATCCGGCAGCATCTCCGCACGCGTCATGGAGTCGGTCGCCTGTGTGCTGAGCAACCAGAAGAGCCGCGTCGGCGCATCATACAGCACGTGAAAGCGCATCTGGCCGCCGGGGCAGGGCAAAAAGAGCGCAGACTTGCCGGAGGGCACTTTCTCCAGTTGGGTCACCATACTGCCGTCGGCCCGCTCCACCACCTTGGCAACCGCCGCATAGCCGGTGCCGCCGGTGTGCGCGCGCATCCAGAGGTGAAAGGTCTTGCCGGCGGGATCGTACCAATAGTGGCCGGGATCGGTGAATTGGATCACATTGGTTTCCAGCCAACCGATCGGCGCACTGTTGCGACGCGGTGCCGGCAGCGCACCGCGCGGGTAGGCCGAGTCATAGAACGGCACACCGAAGAAATCAATGCCGGGGTCTTTTTCAATGTTCGGAAGGGTGTCATGGAACGACAGTTCCGAGGCGAACGTCCAGTTCTCGCGCCGTGTGAGATCGGCATCCAGACGGCCGCGCATCAGCACCGGTGCGAGTTCGCCGACCGGCCACGACTTGATCGCCTGTGACACGCGCCGCTCCATGACGAGATAGACGCACCCGTTGGCGGTCCAGACATTGCACGCCGACTGGTGCCAGTTCTGCTTATCGGTCAACTTGACCGCTTCCGACCAAGTTTCACCGTTGTCATCGGACCTCACCACCATCAAGTCTCCGGCATGCCCCAGCACATATAGCGTCTTGCCCGCCATGAAGGGTCGTGCATGAAGGAACGGGAATGACGCGCGCTGCGCCCAACTCTTGCCGCGGTCATCCGATACAAAAATCCGCCCGCGCGGTTCTTCTTTTTTCCAACCCGAACCGCCGAAATCCATGGTCGCCACCAGACGCCCCTGTCCGGCGACGGCCAGCCCCGGCGTGTAGCAATACACATTCGAAGGCGAAGGTGATTCGCATACCACCACATAGTCATCCGCCAGCGGCTTGACGCGCCATGATGTCTCCGCCATTACGCCGACCGCGCAAGCGGCAACGCCGATCATAACCCATGTCCTTGCGTAAGTATTCATCTCATTTCTCCCTTTCTCTGGAGACTCTTGCAAAACCCTTTGGTTACAGGTGTGGCACGGGCATCTTGCCCGTGTTTCATGGGCGAGACGCCCATGTCACGGGGGTTTGCAAGAGCCTCTCTGTTCTACTTCAATTGTGACACGTCGATAACCGCGTGTTTGACGTTCCGCCGCTTCCAGGTGTAGGTGACATGCACGCGCCCGTCCGCCGCCTGAATCACAGCGGGATACGAAAACTCCGCCGACGGCGCATTTTCAAGAACCAGCACTTCACGCCAGCGGAGTCCATCCTCGGAAAGCATCACGACCAGCGGCGTCCTACCCTTCTCGACCGGGTTGCAGACCAGTAGATGCCGCCCGTCCTTGAGCGTCACCGCGTCCGTTCCTGCATTCGGGTTGGGCACCTCCAGCAAGGTCATTTCGCCCCACGTCCGTCCCATGTCCTTTGAAAAGATCGAGAAGACCCGCCGCTCTCTGGTACGCCCCACCATTTGCAGCAGGTTGTTCGGATGCGTCAAAAAACTCGGCTGGATCGCGTTGATGTGCCGTCCGTGCAGATGGCCGGTCCGCGACCACGTGCCCGCGCTGTCGAGCGTCTCGACATGCACCAGCCACGGACCAAACTCCGTGCTGGCACCGCACAGCACGCGTCCGTCGGGCAGAACCAGCGGCTTGTTCTTGATCGGTCCGATCATGCCATTCGGCAAGCGCTCCGGTTTAGACCACGTGCGCCCATGATCGCGCGAGATCATCTTCTCGCCCCACCACCAGGTGCAGTCCGGTCCGACCTTAAAAAAGAGGGTCAGCGAGCCGTCCTTTGCGGCATACAGCACTGGATTCCAGCAAGGGTGGCGCGTGCCGTCCGGCTGCACGCCGTTGGCCACCTCCCGCGCGGGCAACCACACTCCGTTCTCCTGTCGCGCGAGCCAGATCCCGACATCCTGATGCCGCTCATGCGTGCCGCCGAACCACGCGGCCACCATCCCCTCCGGCGTCTCCGCGATGGTCGATGCATGACACTGCGGCGTCGGCAACGGATCACAGATAAAACCTGACGAGACCAGCGCCTCCGCACACGCCAAACCGGCACACATCCCCACTGCCGCCCCCGCGCTCACGATCAAAAGTTTGCTACTCACACACTGGATCATCATGTCACTCCTTCCCTTGTTACCTAACATCTTGGCATCACCGTATCTGCATAAGGGTTCCAAGCGCGGCCTCGGGATAAACCTCGCCGCCTTGAGGAATGAGAAGCAGATGCCCGGGATTGGCCACGCGGATATCTGCCGCACGATACGCATATAGGTTGTCTTGCCGATTGACGCGGTTCATCGCATCGCTAGTGAAATAAAAGCGGCCCAGTACCGATGCCAAGCCAATGAAACGCTGGTCGCCTACGCTATTGTCCAACAGCTTGGACACTGTGCCTTCTGCAAAGTTGACCCAAACAATATCAGGCATCAGGTAGACCGACGCAACCAACCGGCCCCCTTCAGCATCCCACAGCAGGGACTCGGGGACATGCTGCGAAACGCCCGTCACATACTCACCTGCGGCATTGAACTTCATGATCAAATTTGCTGATCGGTCCGCAGCATACACATGACCTGCACCGTCAACCGCGATCCCGCGCAACTCTTGCAAGGAATACCCCGTTCCAACACGCGGGAGCCAAACAGCGGCTGCCCCTGTCTCGGTATCGATGCGCCAAACTCGGTGCCCAGTCTCATCACTCACGAAGACCGTGTTGCCTGACGCAGCCAAGGCACCGGGAACAACATCGGCTCCAAAAGTATGGACGACACCTTGAAAAGTACCGCGCAAGGAGAAC
>JAKJHA010000181.1 GCA_022704125.1 Verrucomicrobiota bacterium
GCGGGCGGCCACATCATTGTATTGCGTTCTTCAGGCAGACCGGCGCGCCGCATTAAGTGGGGGCGGTAGAGGGTGCCGCCGTTTGCAAAAACCGAGGTCAGTAGCGCCATCTGCAGCGGCGTGGTGGGCAGCAGCCCCTGGCCGATCGAAACCTGGCAGGTGTCGCCGGGACGCCAGGCGTCGCGCATGTTTTCTTTTTTCCATGCGTCGGTGGGCAGCAGACCGCCGGCCTCGCTGGGCAGGTCGATCCCGGTGGGTCTGCCGAGCCCAAGCTGGCGCGCCTCCTCATAGATCGGGTCGTAGCCGATGGAATGGGCGAGGTGGCAGAAGAAGGCGTTGCATGATTGCTCGATGGCCTTGCGCAACGCGATTTCGCCGTGGCCGTAGGTGTTCCAGCAGCGCAGCCGCATGGTGCCGAGCCGGAAAACGCCGTCGCAGGTGTAAGTCATTCCTGCGGGGATGCCATGGCGCAATGCAGCGACTGCAGTGACCGGCTTGAAGGTGCTGCCCGGCGCGTAGCGGCCCAGCACCGCGCGGTTGAAGAGCGGCAGCGCGGGATCTTCGTTCAGGCGTTTCCAGACGCCCGGGGGCATGACCGGAACGAAATCGTTGGGATCAAAAGAGGGCGCGCTAGCCAGTGCCAACACCTCACCATTGCGCGGATCAATCACCACGCCCGCGCCGCGCCAGCCGCGCAACACCTTCTCCAGCACGCGCTGCACGTTGACATCGAGCGTGAGGTGTACGTCGTCACCGGCAACCGAAGACTCGCCCTCCCAAACCGCATGCTTATAGCCACGTGCGTCGACGCGGATCAGACGTCCGCCTGAGGTGCCGGTGAGGGTCTGATTGTACTGCTGCTCAATGCCCTGTTTGCCGATCATTTCAGGCAGGTAGAAGTGGATTTTATGGCCTGGCAATGGCTGGGGGCGGTCGCGCCCAACATAGCCCAGCACGTGCGCGGCGAGTGTACCTTGCGGGTAGATCCGCTCCGGCTGCACATAGATATCCACGCCGGGGAAGGGCTCCACGGTTTCAGCCCAGCGCGCGAGGGTTTCCTGATCGACGTCGCGCCAGGCCAGCAACGGCATCGGCAGGCTTTGGAGCACATGGTTGGAGATCGCGGCGAACGAGATCTGGCGCGGGATACCCAGTTCGGTGGCCAGACGGTCAATGTCGGCATCTACCGCCTTGATCGTGTTGATCCAGCGCCCGCGTTTGCGCAATTCCTCGACATAGTAGGCGATACAGTAGCTCGCCCGGTTGTCGGCCAGGCAGACACCGTTGCGGTCAAAAATCCGGCCGCGCGGACCCGGCACTTGGACCCGCCGCACACTCTGCCGCAACTGGTCGCGGGAAAGCACAGAGAAGCGTTCCACTTGCACGCGGTGCAGCGACACCGCCAAAAACACGATTCCTGCCGTGAACAACAGCCCTAAAAGCGCGATCCGCCAGCTATCGGTCAGTTTCTGCCCATAAGATTCCATGTCCCTCTTCCACCGGCTTGACAAGGCCGGAGAGGCGGTCAGTCAGACCGCAAAAAATAAAACCAATGAAACCGGCCAGCATGCCAGCCGGTATCGTGTAGACGAGTAACTTCAGGTTTTCCAAGGTGAAAAGCGCGGCACCGCCGTGCAGCCAAAGTTGAGTCCAGATCCACTGCGCAGCGGCGGCGGCCGCCGTTATCAACACGCCTTGCAACAGGCCCGCTTCGAGGAATACGCGCTGCAGCAGACGGGTCGCAGCGTAGAGCAGGATCAGGAAGATCGGCGTGCAGAGCGGCGGCAGTCCTCCGAGCGCATCGGTGAGCCCGCCGGCCCAAACCATCGCCGTCAGGGCGATCCACACCGGACGGGTCAGCGCGGCGTAAAGCGCCACGGCTGTCAGGAAAACGGGTTTGACCGGAAAAGCGGCTGTGACAGGGAACAGGTCCTGTATCAGCGCGGCGATGAACAGGGTAAAGACCAAAACCGGCAGGTGCATATCAACGCGCATGGCGACCTCCTTGCCGTGTCAGGATGAAGACCTCGTCAAGCGCCACCATATCAACTGCCGGTATCACGGAAGCTTCGCGTGCGAGGCCATCCGGATTCAGCTTGCTTTCCAGCAGATAACCGACAGTCAGTCCCTTGGGATAGGTCGTCCCCAGTCCCGAGGTCACGACACGCATGCGCGGTGGCGGTTCAAAGTCTCGGGACAGGTAGCGCAGCCGCAACGGCTCGACCACATAGAGCAGGGTCAGGGCGGGGGCCGCCGCCGGACGCGAGCCGCCGCCGTACAGGATACCGCGTACGACGCCCACACCTTCGCCGGGCGTCTCTAATTCGCAGGCGACGCGGCTGTTGGGATCGGTGATCAGCATCACATCGCAGGTGTGGGGGGAGACCTCTGCGACACGCCCGACGATGCCATCCGGGACTACGACGGGATCGCCTTTGCGGACTCCGTGCCGCGACCCCTTGCCGAGCCGCACACTTTGCCAGACGGCGGAGGTGCCGCCACGCGACAACACCGGGGCAGCCTGCCAGCGGCAGGCGATGGGCGGGGAAAAGTCCAGCAGTTCGCGCAGGCGGGCGACTTCAGCTTCTAGCTCTTCGACCTCACCGACCGCCATACGCAGGCGCGCCACATCGCGTTCAAGCATGGCCGCGCGCGTCGCGGTGCGGGCGCGCGTTATGACGGCCCGCACGCGGACCCACACGGTCCGGTCAAACCATATCTTGGCATTTTCGTAGGGATAGAGCGCTTCACGCGACAATACATTCACCCCGACATGCCAGAACACCAGCACGCCGAGAGACGCGGCCAACAGCCATACCCACCATTTCGTTTGCTTCACCCTGGTCGCTCCCCCGTTTTACCGGGCTGGCAGAGACCAGAAAGCAACCGCAGAAAATCACCGGCCCATTTTCGATTTGGCCAGGAAATTCAGCTCATTCAACACCACTCCCGTCCCCTCCACGACCGCGCTCAACGGGTCGTCAGCTAACGTGACGGGCAGTCCTGTCTGTGACGCGATCAGTTTGTCCAGGCCGCGCAGCATGGAACCGCCGCCCGCCAGAACAAGGCCCCGGTCAACAAGGTCGGCCGACAGTTCCGGCGGACACCTCTCCAGCGTGATCCGCACGGCTTCGACGATTGCGGAGACTGGCTCCTGCAAGGCGTCACGAATTTCTTCCGAAGTGACAGTCAGGGTTTTGGGAAGCCCGGCCACCAGATCGCGGCCCTTGACCTCCAACGTGCTCTCCTCACCCAAAGAATAAGCCGAACCGATGGTGATTTTAATCTCCTCTGCGGTTCGCTCTCCAATCAACAGATTGTAAACTCTTCGCATGTACTGGACGATACACTTGTCCATCGCATCGCCGCCTATGCGGACGCTCCGCGAGTACACGATGCCGGCCAGCGAGATCAACGCGACCTCGCAGGTTCCACCGCCGATATCGACGATCATGTTGCCGGCCGGCTCAGACACAGGCAGCCCGACACCGATGGCAGCCGCCATCGGCTCTTCAATCAGGAAGACCTCGCGGGCACCTGCGTGGCGCGCCGACTCCTGCACGGCGCGTTTCTCGACTTCCGTGATATTACTCGGCACTGCCACAATCACGCGCGGCTTCACCAGCTTGGTCGAATGGACCTTGCGGATAAAGTAGCGGATCATCGCCTCCGTGATATCAAAGTCTGCGATCACGCCCGACTCCATGGGCCGCATCGCCACAATATGCGCCGGCGTACGGCCCAACATGCGTCTGGCCTCTTCGCCGACCGCCAAAATCCGTTTGGTGCCCTCTTGAATGGCAACGACAGACGGCTCCCGTATCACGACCCCGCGATCCTTGACAAACACCAAGGTATTCGCGGTTCCGAGATCAATCCCGATATCGCTGGATAAAAAGGCCAAAAGCTTATTGAACATCGCGCGTTCTTCCCCGTAGGACAAACGTTCTCCATCACGCCACAAGGGCGCGGTAATTCGGTAGTTTCTATGATAAACCCCGTTGGGTCAAGCAGAAACAGGGGGAAAGTGACCAAAATCGGCAATTTGTGGGTTCAAGTGAATCTGGCCGCTTCGACGAAACGGCCAGATTCACCAAATTAGACCCGGTCCGGATTGGCTTTAATTGTCCGCTTTTCCCCTTTCCGAATGTGGGTTTGACTTTATCCGTCTTGCTGGTTTACCATGCGACCACAGGTAAGGCCCCATGTCCAACCCTCTCCGCAATTCGAACATCAACTACTCCGACGGCTGGTTCTTTGTCACGATGCAGGTGGCGCAGAACAAGACGATGTTCGGCGTCATTGCGGATGACAAGTGCAAGCTGAACGCTCTGGGAGAGAAGGTCGGGAGCAGTTGGGAGGGCATGTTTGCGCGCCATCCGGAGGCATACCGCGACGCATCCGTCGTGATGCCCAATCACTTTCACGCCGTGATCCGCATTCACCGCCGCCCGACAAACAAACCCAACCACCTCTCTTACCTGATACAGGGGTTCAAAAGCTTCACGACGCATCTGTACCACGCCGCCGTCCGGGCCGAACAGTGCCCGGACATCGGCACCAGTCTCTGGATGTCCAGCTACTATGACAACCTGATCACCACGCGCCGCGAGCTTGAGAACATCCGCGCCTATGTGCGTGACAATCCCGCCCGCTGGGATGATGACCGCTTCGGCCCCGTGACCACCTACCACTACGGCAATCTCGAGCTGCTGCATGAGGCACTGGTGGCGTATGTGGCCTCAGAGCCGGACACGGAGGTCCGGCCCCACGATACCGGGCGCTTGTCTCGTGAGGCTGGACCTCCGTGTCCAGCCCCTCCGTGTCCGGGGCCTGTGATCTCTACCTTTACCAGCCCGCAGGAGCGCGGTGTGCTGGCGCGTTGCCTGGCTGTGCGGCGCCCCTTCATACACGTCATGCCCGGCGGCATACCGGAGCGGTTGCCGCCTGCTGTCGCGCGTGCCTGTGCAGAGGGCTGGGCGCTGGTGCTCTCGCCCTCGGCACCCGGTACCGGCGTCAACAAGCAACGCGCCATCTGGTGCAACCGCTATGTGCTGGATCGCGCCGCGCGTATCACGCACGGCTACATCCGCCCCGGCGGCACACTCGAAACCCTGCTAAGAACCCACACCCCACCCTAACCACTCCGCTCTCGTTGCCCCCGTTATCGTAGCCCCGATCCTCCGTGTCCGGGGCGGACCTCCGTGTCTGGGGGGTGGACATTCGCGTTGCGATCCATGATAATCTGGCTTTTTAAGGGGGCAGAGATGGAACTTGCGAGTCGGTTGGTTGAGAGGTGTGTTGCGTGCGGTGTGACGCTGGCGACGGCGGAGTCGTGTACCGGCGGGATGGTCGCGGCGCGGATCACGGCGGTGTCCGGCGCTTCGGCGGTTTTTCTGGGGGGTATCGTCAGTTATGCCAATGCGGCGAAGATGACGTTGCTCGGTGTGCCGGAGCCGGTGCTGGAACAGGCGGGCGCGGTGAGCGAGAGGT
>JAKJHA010000182.1 GCA_022704125.1 Verrucomicrobiota bacterium
GGATTGGAGGCGGTGCGCGGGCGAGACAATCGTTACCTGGCTGCCTGTCGCCGCGCCCATGTTCCTGTGGCATTATGCCGATAATCCGGGCATCACGCTTTTCGCGGCAGCGACATCACTGGCCGCAACGGCGGTGGCGGCGCTGGCCTTCAACCGCTACGCACACAAGTCATGCGCTGTCGCACGTGATACTGCAGACGGCGGTATCGCCGTGGTGCTTCTGGCCTCAGTGGTGCAATGTGTTCTGCAGATAGGCCACTGGTGGACGACGACTGGAGGCTGGCAATGAGTCGCAGACTGCTCGCATTCAACTCCGGCGACCGGCAGGCCGCGCGTTTCGACACGCTGGCTTCCGAACTGTACGGGGAAGCGGCAGGCCGTTTCCGCACGGCGCGCTCGTTGCCCGCGTCATGGCGTCTTTTCATGGTCGTGGAGGACGACAGGCCGCTTGCCCGCGCCGCTGCGATCTCGAACCCGCTTTTGAAGTACCGCGACTCCGTTCCGGGCATTGTCGGTTGTTTCGAGGCCGTGCATGACGTTGACGCGGCGCGGCTTGTGCTTGAGGCGGTCGAGCATTGCCTGCGGGATGAGATGCGTGCGACTGTGGCGATCGGGCCGATGGACGGCTCCACCTGGGAGCGCTATCGCGTGGCTCTGCCCGGGAGCGTGGGCGGCCCGTTCCTGCTTGACAACGTCAACCCGCCCTATTACCAGGAACTTTTCGAGGCCTGCGGATACTCGGGCATCGCGGACTACATCTCGACAAGATTCGCGCCCACGCCGGCGACCTTCAGCCGCCTTGAAAGGGCGCAGCGTATTTTCGACGGATGCGGCATCAAGCTGCATGATTTCGACACGGCCGCCCCCGTTTCCGAAATCCGCGACTTGTACCAGATATCAAGGGAGAGCTTTGCGCGCAATTTCCTGTACACGCCGATCAGTATGGAGACCTTCAAGGAAAAGTACACACCCGTGCTGCCGCTGATCGAGCCGCGCTATACGCTCATCGCGCGCGATGCTTCCGGCACACCGGTTGGATTTGTCTTTGCCGTACGTAATCTGCTCCGCAAGGATGCATTCGAACTTGTGGTAAAGACGCTCGCCGTGCTGCCTGGCGCCCAGGGCCGTGGCCTTGGCAGGTATCTCATTGAGGAAATCCACCACCGCGCCGCGGAGGATGGATGCGAGATGGTGTACCACGCCTTTATGCACACGTCTAACATCTCCGCCAAAATTACGGCTTCCGAGGCGCGGGAATGCCGCCGGTATCGGCTGTACGCCAAGGGGCTGGCCTGATGAGAATGAACCTCGCCGACATTCTGGCCGATGCGGCATCGAAGCATCCCGATCGCATAGCCATCCGCCACCGCGCCGATTCGATCACCTATGCCGGTCTGGCGCGTGCCGCGGCGGCCCGCGCCGCGCGCCTGCGGGCGCTTGGTGTGGCGCCCGGCGACCGCGTGCTGATCTTTGTGCCGATGTCGATAGCGCTTTACGAGATACTGCTTGCCGTCTTCGCTGTCGGTGCCGTCGCTGTCTTTGTGGATGCATGGGCCGACGCCAGGCGGCTGGATGCGGCGGTGTCGCTGGCCGATTGCAAGGCGTTTATCGGGATACCCCTGTCGTTCATGCTCATGCTCAAATCGCGGGCGATGCGGCGGGTTCCCGTAAAGCTGCTGCCGTCCTTCGGCAAGACCGCGCTGAAACGGGGGGATGCCTCCTGGATGGCACACGGATGCGACCCTGCGGATCCCGCATTGATCACCTTTACCACCGGCAGCACCGGTACGCCCAAGGCCGCGCTAAGGTCGCATGGATTCCTGCTGGAACAGCACCATGTGCTGCGCGATGAGCTTGAGATGACGGCCGATGACGTCGATCTCGCCACGCTGCCGATCTTCGTCCTCAACAACCTCGGCTGCGGTGCGACCACTATCATCCCCGATTGCGATATGCGGCGGGCCGATGAGTTCCCCGCTGAAAAGGTGCTCGGCGAGATCATGCGCTACGGGGTGACATCCTCTGCGGGCTCGCCGGCCTTCTACGCCCGTCTGGCAACTGCCGTAGCCCCAGATTCACCGGCACTGCCGCTCAAGCGCCTATATGTGGGCGGGGCGGCGGTGCATCAGGATTTCGCGCGCGATCTCCTGGCGGCGTTCCCAGCCGCCAGAATATGCGCCTTGTACGGTTCGACGGAGGCCGAGCCTATCGCCTCAATCGCTGCGCGGGAGCTTGCCGAGGCCGAGGTGTCACAGGCCGGACTGCCCGCCGGTAGAATCTGCGACAGTATCGAGGCCGCGATCATTCCGCTGGGTATTGCCACGCATGGCATCATGTCGGAGGCGGAGTGGCAATCCATCTGCCTGCCGCCGGACACGCCCGGTGAGATATGCGTTGCCGGACCGCATGTGCTGCGGCACTACTACCGCAATCCGGAAGCCGAACGTGAAAACAAGATTCATGTCGGGGAGCGGTGCTTCCACAGGACGGGCGATGCCGGAAGGCTTTCCGGCGACGGACGGCTGCACCTGCTTGGACGTGCAAGCCAGGTCTTCAGGCGCGCCGACGGTACGATGTGCTATCCGTTTCTCGTCGAGTCGGCGTTGCGCGGCCTTCCCGGTGTGTCGGCTGTTTCAATGGTGCATATCGAGGGCATGGGTGCCGTGCTGGCAGTTGAAACCGCAGCGTCGCAGGTGCGTGGTCAGGCGGATATTGAGGCGCGGATTGCCGCGCGCGGCGTATCGGCGGACCGGATCGTGTTCATGCGCCATATACCGCGCGATCCGCGCCACCGCTCTAAAATCGATGTGCCTCGGCTTATCGCGAAAATTAGGGACAGTGTTTCGACTAAAAATTAGTCATTCCGGTGGAACATGTAGCATATCAAGCCTGCACTTGCGCCGCCCAGATGCGCCAGCGCGGATACGTTGCTGAAGCCGGATACTTGCGTAAGGACGCCGAACAACTGCAGCGCGACCCAGACCAAAAATGCCGCGCGCGCAGATATGGACAGCCAGTGGGTACCCATCAGGTACCGGAAGAACAGCTTGAGCCTCACGTTCGGGAACTTCGATGCGTAGAATGCAAGAATTCCCGAAATGCCGCCGCTCGCGCCAACACAAGGAACTGTAGAACTCGGGTCCGCGAGAATGTGTACGATGTTGCCAAGTAGTGACGCGCCAACAATCAGGAGCAAAAAATGTTTCCAGCCCAACCAGTCTTCCACATTGTCTCCGAAAACCAGAAGGAAATACAAGTTGCCCAGTAGATGCGCAATGCCACCGTGCAGGAAGAATGAGGACACGAACGTCAGACCGCCAAGACGGCCCGCTTGTGCCGGCACGAGACCGTATTGCTGAATGGCGGCCGGGAGGTCTCCCAGTGTTGCGAGCCCTACCATCACGATGAGTGTCCCCAGTGTCCACGTCACCCATGGCCGGCTCCGGCATATACTGGCCCCTTGTTCGATGGGAAGCCCGAACAAGCCCGGAATCCACTGCCACCAGACGTCGGGCATGCTACTGCTGCTTTCCAACTCCCTTGCCTCACGGATGCGTTCGATCTCCAAGATTGCCAGCCGCTGGCGCGTCTCCGGCGGGAGCGTCTCCTCCCAAGAAGGCGTGCGGGGGATCTTGGGCATTGCTTCCTCTTCGCCGATATCGAACCAGACGAACTGGCACCGGGTGCAGACGTCGATAAAAAGTCGCTTTTCGTCGGCAGGCACCTCGACCATACGGCTCATACAGGCCGGACACGTATGGATCGCAGGAAAGGCTCCGGATCGCGCAGCTAGCCAGACCGCGTTCACGACCTTTGCCGGGACGCTCTTCCGAAGCAAGGCAATCGTGGCGGAGCGGCCCGAGCAGGACGGACATCGCCAAAACACTCCGGTCCGGCTTTTGACCGTCTCCATCGCAATCTTGCATTTTGGACAACTATACACGCCCGCGCCCCACCGTCTGCCCGTCTTTTACACGAACCGTTACAGGCTTCCTTTCTTCCAGTACTCGACCATCGGTGGTCATGGTACGCGGTTAAGGTGAGGGCGTCAACCACGCGCAAAAACAAACGTTGAAGGCGTCTTGACTCTCAGGGCAGGAAAAACTACAGTGGCACCGTTGGTTGGTTGTGCAACCTGTACAATAGCGAGGTGTTTGTGACTGCATTCAGACCTGTCATGTGGTGTTTGGTCGCGGCAACGACGGCGTTCGGTGCTGCGGATGGTGCGTTCGCGCCACTCTTTAACGGCAAGGATCTTTCGGGATGGATGATGCCGACCGGCAAGCCGCCAGCCTTCGCGGTCGCAGACGGCATTCTTGAGACGCGCGTTCCGAATGGCAGCGACATCTTCACGACGGCGTGGTACGGCAATTATGTGCTGCGCTTCGAGTATCTGCTCTCCAAAGTCGGAAATAGCGGCGTGTTGATCCGTTGCGATCCCAAGAATCCGTGGGGCACCGGCGTGGAGGTGCAGTTGCTGGCGCCGTGGACGCCACACCGTGATGACCTGCATTGTACGGGATCGTTGTACGGATATGTCGCGGTGACCAATCGGCCCGACGAGACGACCGGCATCTGGCACCGGATGGAAATCCGCTGTGACCGCAATACGGTCGAAGTCTCGGTGGATGGAAAACTCACGACCCGCGCAGATACCCTCGCGGTCAAGGCACTCAATGCGAAACTGCTGTCCGGCGCGATCGGCTTTCAGTCTAACCACAGCAAGCAGGGAGAGTTCGCGCAGTTCCGCAAGATCGAACTCCGTGATTTGGACAGGGAGCCGGATTATGTGCTGGCGGGCTTTTCGCATGCGGATGAACGTTTCCGTGTGCAGGCGCGCGAGGCGGCGGTGGCGCTCGGCCCTGTGATGATCGTCCCGCTTGTGCGGACGATGGAAGGGGAGTCGGTCATGGCGCGCAGCGTGGCGCGGCAGGCGCTGTTCGACATTACGGCGGCTGCCAGCGCGCCGCAGGCGGAGGCGGCGGTGCGTGATGCGGCGGTTCGGGCGTTGCGGGAAGCGCTCGACACAAAACCGTCTGCACCGACCGCCGGATATGTGACGTGGTTGCTGGGCATGTTGCGGAAGTGACGGAATAGGGGGGGGCATGATGAAGACGAACATCGGACGCAGAAATTTTTTGAAACAGTCGGGAGCGACGCTCTTTTACGGGGCGCTGATCACGCGGGCGCAAACGCCGCCGAGCGAGCGTATCAGGGTTGCGCACGTCGGAACCGGTGGCATGGGTGGCGCGCATATCAATGCATTCTCCGCCATGCCGGATGTTGAGACGGTCGCGCTGTGCGACGTAGACAGCACGCGGCTGGCGGCGAGTGCTCAACGTCTCGTGCAGCGCAAGCCGACGGCCAAGCCGCAGACCTACGCCGATTACCGGCGTATTCTTGAGCGCAAGGATATCGATGTGGTGACCTGCGCCACGCCGGACCATTGGCACGCCTTGGTCGCGA
>JAKJHA010000183.1 GCA_022704125.1 Verrucomicrobiota bacterium
GCGTCAAGGAGAAGAAAGATGAAGGGGATGAAGGGCGGTCGGCTCGTGGTTGTGCTGACGGCCGTTGCACTGTTCGGCGGCGCATGCGCCACCACATTGACGGATCACGCCGCATGGATCTATCCGCATACCGACGCCCTGCGGCAGGGCATGGCGGAGGCACGCGCCCGCGGTCTTGTTCTGACCGATTACCACATTCATTTGCGCGGAGGCATGACCGCCTGCAAGGCGGCTGCGCGCCAGCAGCAGAGCGGCATCCGCAGCGGCGTGCTTGAGAACTATGGACGCGAGTGGCCGCTCCATGACAAGGCGTCACTGGCCGCCTTTATCGACGAGGCTCGCGCCGCACGGGCCGATGCCCGCCGTCTGCCGGTCGGCATCCAGGTTAACGACCGCGACTGGTATCAGCAGATTGACCCCGCTCTCTTTGCGCGGCTCGACTTCGTGTTGGCAGACACCATGATCATGGGTACCGGTGCCGACGGCAAGCCGCGACGCCTCTGGCTGCCGGACGTGACGATCGACGACCCCGAGGCTTGGATGCGCGACTACCTCGCCCACAACTTGCGCATCCTTGACGAGCCGATTTCGATCCTTGCCAATCCTACCTACCTGCCCTCCTGCATCTCGAACCGTTACGATCAGCTCTGGACCGAAGCGCGCATGCGGCAGGTCATCGCCAAGGCCGTGGAGCGGGGTATCGCCCTTGAGATCCAGGCCGGTTCGCCTTATCCCAAGCCGGCTTTTCTCGCGCTTGCCAAGAGTATGGAGGCGACCTTCTCGTTCGGCTCCAACAATCACGACGACGTGGTCAAGGATCCTGCGCGCTGGTTTGAGGCCATCCGTCAACTCGATCTCAAGCCCGAAAATCTGTGGTCGCTCCCTGACCGGCCCTGACGTCCATGCCGCAGCCGCTCTCACATACCCCGCCTCCCGGCACCTTTGAAGTGCTGCATGAAGACCGCCACAGCGGTGCGCGTCTCGGCCGGCTCTGGACCGCGCACGGTGCGGTCGAGACCCCGGTTTTCATGCCGGTCGGCACGCAGGCCACGGTCAAGGCGCTGGAGCCGCGCGACCTGCACGAACTGGGTGCCTCGATCATCCTGAGCAACACCTACCATCTGCTGTTGCGTCCGGGCATGGATGTGATGGCTGCCTGTGGCGGGCTGCACCGCTTCATGGGGTGGCAGGGACCGATCCTGACCGACAGCGGCGGGTTCCAAGTTTTTAGTCTTAGCAACCTGCGCAAGATCCGCGCTCACGGTGTGGAATTCCGCTCGCACATCGACGGCGCCAAGTTTTTCCTGGGGCCGCCCGAGGCGATGGCGGTGCAGCGCACGCTGGGCTCGGACATCGCGATGTGCCTCGATGAGTGCATGCCCTATCCCTGCGACGAGCAATACGCTTGCGCCTCGGTGGAGAAGACTCTATCATGGGCCGCCGTTTGCTTGGAGCAGGAACGCGCACCCGGCCAACTCGTCTTTGGCATCGTCCAAGGCGGGGAGTACGCCGCGCTGCGCGAACGCTGTGCCCGCGAGTTGGCGGCGATGGGTTTCGATGGATATGCGGTCGGCGGCGTCAGCGTTGGCGAGCCGGAGGCGGTCATGCTCAAAGGTGTGGAGGACGGCGTACGCGCCCTGCCGCGTGAGCGGCCGCGCTACGTCATGGGATTGGGCGACCTCTACCAGATGGGCGAGTCGGTGGCGCGCGGGGTTGATATGTTTGACTGCGTGATCCCGACGCGCGTGGCGCGCCACGGCACGGCCTACACCCGCGGCGGGCAGTATCCGGTCAAGGGCGGCGCGTACAAGGCGGACCAGCGGCCGGTGGAAGAGGGGTGCGCGTGTTATTGCTGCCGGAATTTTTCACGGGCCTACGTGCGGCACCTGCTGAACGTGGGCGAGATTTTGGGTGTGCGGTTGCTGACGATTCACAACATGCACCGCTACCTAGAGTTCATGCGCGAGCTGCGTGAGGCGATCGCCAACGACGCCTTTAGCGAGTGGCGGGCACAACTCGCCGCCACCTTGCGGCCTGACGGCATCAAGCAGAGCGGCGCACAATAACAGACACAAACAAGGAATAGACCATGATGACAACGAGTTTTTTAGCACAGGCGGCTCCGCAGGGCGGCGCGGCGGGCATCGGCGGTATGCTGTTCCCGATGATTTTGGTGTTCGCCCTCTTTTACGTCATGATGATCCGGCCGCAGC
The DNA here is from genome assembly GCA_022704125.1 of Verrucomicrobiota bacterium. Taxonomy (GTDB): domain Bacteria; phylum Verrucomicrobiota; class Kiritimatiellia; order RFP12; family UBA1067; genus DUPH01. The sequence continues at coordinate 2,214 of JAKJHA010000183.1, forward strand.
AGCGCAGAGAAAAGGAGCGCCTGCGTATGATCGCCGAACTGCGCGCCGGCCAGCGGGTGATTTTTGCCGGCGGTTTGATCGGCACCATCACCGAGGCGCGCGAAGCGACATTCATGATTGAGGTCGCGCCCAAGGTGACGATCGAGGTCGCGCGCGGCGCGGTGTCCCGCGTCCTGAAAGAGGGCGAGGCGGCGACGGTGGAAGAGCCCCGTTAATCGCCGCACAACGTTTTTTTCATTTCATTGCTGAAAAGCGACAGGAATGTTGGTATAGTGACGCCTTTTCAGATGCCTGAAGGGTTTTGTTTAACCGTGGAGTTGTTCAGATGAGAATGAGTAGAAGCGATCTCTGGAAATGGCTGATCCTAGCCTTCTTGGCTGTGCTGTCCGTGTATGTCGTGATCCCCCCAAAGGAAAAAATTCGCCTTGGTCTGGACCTCTCCGGCGGCACGAGTTTTACGGTGGCAATTGACGAGGAGCGGCTCATCGCCAACGTTAAAGCCGGTAATCCCGAGCTAAATGATGTCGAGGCGCAGAATCAGGTCAACAATATCCTCAAGGATGCGGATGCGCGGGCAATCGAAGTGATCCGTAACCGTATCGACGGTCTGGGCGTCAACGAGCCGGTTATCCAAGGCGGCAAGAATCATCGCATCGTGGTTCAACTTCCGGGTGTCGACGCCGAGCAGCGTGAAGCCGCTGAGAAGAGTATTCAGAGTGCGGCATTCCTAGAGTTTAAGTTGGTTCACAAGCAGAATGATCAACTGGTCGACAAAGTGCTCTCCTCTGGGCGTCTGCCGGAAGGCTATGTTTCCTCTGAAGATGGCCGTGGCTATAAGCGCGCGCCGAATTACAATGAGCTGGTCAAAGACCCTGATTACGCGCGCCGCCTCTCGCTTTTCGAAGTGCCTGATCCGCGTTACGCCTTCATGCTGGAGCGTGAGCAAACTGCGGACGGTCAGATCATCTACCGCCCCATTTTCGTGCTGCGTAGAGCCGAATTGACCGGTGATGCCCTCTCCAGCGCATCGGTCGAACTCGAGTCCATGACCGGCCGCGTGCATGTCTCGCTGGTCTTCAACGCCAAGGGTGCCGCAGATTTCGCGCGTCTGACCAAGGCCTATGCGCCGCGTGGCTCGCGCAATAAGGACAGCGACGTGGGGCGCCGTTTGGCGATCGTGCTCGACGACACGCTCTACTCGGCCCCAGTGCTCAAGACCGAGATCCCCGACGGTCGCGCTGTTATTGAGGGCAACTTCAAGTGGTCCGAGGCCGCCGTGCTGCGTAATATCCTGAACGCCGGCTCGCTACCCGCGCCCATGAAGATTCTTGAGAAGCGCTCGGTCGAGTCGACCCTCGGTGCCGACGCGATCCGTAGCGGCATCAACGCCGCTGTGCTGGCCACCATCTTGGTTGCGGCCTTCATGCTGGCCTACTACGCCTACTGCGGCTTGATTGCCAATGTCGCGCTGCTCCTCGATGTGCTGCTGTTGCCGGCCGGCCTGATTATCGCCTCCAGTATTTTGAGCATTTTCGTCAAAGACGCGGCAGTCGCCAAACATGCGCTTGATCTACCGGTGCTCACCATGCCGGGTATCGCGGGTCTCGTGCTGTCCCTCGGCATGGCGGTCGACGCCAACGTGCTGATCTTCGAGCGCATGCGTGAAGAGTTTGCGCTCGGCAAATCGGCGCGCGCGGCGGTGGCCGCCGGTTACGACCGCGCCTTCCTCGCGATCTTCGACTCCAACATCACGACGTTGCTGACGGCCGTCATCCTCTTTATCTTCGGCGCCGGTCCAATCCGCGGCTTTGCCATCACCCTGACCGCCGGTATCATTATCAGCATGTTCACGGCACTGGTCGTGACGCGTCTGATCTTCAATGCCACGGTGCCTGAAGACCGCGTGAAGCCTTATAAGATGATGCAGTTTTTGAAGGACGCGAACTTCGACTTCCTGCGTTGGGGCAAGTCCTTTGGCTTTACCGCGCTGGGTGTCATCGTGGTGACACTTACACTCTTCTCCGTCCGCGGCATCAGGAATCCCGCCAGCGTCCTGGCGGTGGATTTCACCGGCGGTGCCGCAATGACCTTCAACTACACGCAGCAAGTCGATATCGGCGACATCCGCAAGGTTGTGACCGACACAGTCAAGAACGACGCCGTGATCCAGTACCAGTCTGCGCTTGAAGGTACCGGCAACTTACTGCTGATCAAGACCAGCGTCATGACGGTCGGAGAGGAAAACGTCTCCAAAGCGGTTCATACCGCTCTGAACAAAGCTTTCCCCGAGAGCAAGTTCACGCTGGCGGGCGAAGAGGACGTGGGTTCTGAGGTCGGCGCAGACCTCAAGCAGGCGGCCGCCAAGGCGATCTTCTTCTCGCTGATCGGCATCCTGATTTACGTGTCGCTGCGCTTCGAGTTCGGTTTCGCCCTCGGTGGCGTGGTCGCGCTGGCGCACGACGCCTTCATCACGCTCGGCCTCTACAGCCTCATGGGGCGTCAGGTGAGTCTGACGACCGTGGCGGCGTTGCTGACGATCGTTGGTTATTCAATCAACGACACGATCGTGATCTTTGACCGTATCCGCGAGGACTTGCGCAAAGACACGAAGACTGACTTCCCGGCGCTCTGTAACCGCGCCATCAATCAGACGTTGAGCCGTACGATTCTAACCTCGTTGACCACGTTGATCGCGACCTTGGTGCTCTTCATCTTCGGCGGCGGGTCAATCAACGACTTCGCCCTCGCGATGTTGATCGGCGTGATCGCCGGTGTTTTCTCGACGATCTTTATTGCGACGCCGATCATGCTGGCGTGGTACAAGAACCGCCGCCCGAGCTTCGCTACCTCGAAGTAGCCGCTGGAAGGTTGTAATCGGCTGGTGACAGAGGCGTGCGAAGATCGTGCGTTTCTGATGAAAAGGTGAGCAGTGAATCGGGAGCGCGGACGTCCTCGCCCGCAACAGCGTGTCCTGCAAAAGGCAGGTGTGTGCACTCCTTGAAAACCTAACCGCGCATCGGAATCACGAGCGGTCTTTCGCAAGGCCACTGGCTTTACACGATCCCTTTCTTACCGTACTTATCGCATGAACAACTGCGTGGAGAAAAGGGCGTGCGTGTACAGGCCGAGCGACATGGCCTGCAGAACGGCCTCGGGTCCGGGCGGCGGGAAGTATCCCGCGACACTGTGACGGCGGGCGAGATAGCTTCGGACTGTCCGGCGGACAGTCTCATCGGGCGACGTGTCAAACGC
>JAKJHA010000184.1 GCA_022704125.1 Verrucomicrobiota bacterium
CGGGCATAAGGTCGGCAAAGCTGTGCATGCGCTTGATCGAGAGGTCGTTGGCATCGAGTGCAACGAAGAAGAGCGGACGTCCAGCAGGTACAAGAAACGAGGCGCTGCCGTCCTCTTCGACCGGCACGGTTCCCAGCACCCGCTCAAGGTTGAAGGTGCCGAGCCACGAGGTCAGATCCATGCCGCCACTGAAGTTGACAGGCTTGGGTAGCGGCTCGAGCACGAGCAGTTTCTTGATATCGCCACGCTTGACGCCCTCCATATTGCGGCCTTGGTAGACATCGATCAGTATAAATTGGCCGGTGGGCTTACCGGAGACCACGCGTGAAGGGATGACCGGCTCGCGCGGACGCGGACGCAACACGCGCGGCTCGTGAACCGGCGTGGCGGGATCGGTCAGGATGGTCTCCTCTTTGCCGTCGCGCGTCAGGAAGGCGATCGACTTCCCCTTGGCTACCAGAAACAAGTCACGCGTGACGGGGAAGGGGTCGCGGATGCGTCCGGTGTGCTTGATGCGTACGGCGGCCTCCTTCTCGTCCGGCCCCTGCTTCTGTGAGACAAGCGTGGCAAACCCTTCGTGCTCGTTGACACCGTGGCCGGGCGAGAAACTGGCGATCACCTCTTGGGTGCCAGGGATCGGCAGGGCGTCGATCATCACGATCCATGAGTGCATGTTGCCGAAGTAGACATTAACGCCGGTACCATCCGGGTTCATTGTCCAGAGGTGGTGGTACTCCACCTGCGAGCGATCGATATACTCCCATCGCGTGTATAGGATGCGGCCGTCCGGCAGCACCGCCGGCGTGTTGTCGTGTTCGATGTTGGCGGAAACGCACTGCATGTCAGAGCCATCGGGCCGACAACGGTACATCGTGCCGACTTGGGTATACCAACAGCCCACCCAACGCTTGCAGCGCGTTGTGATAAACAGGATGTCGCCGTCCGGCAGGCGGCATGCCTCGTAGTCGTCCCACGGGCCGTCGGTGATTTGCCTGAGGCCTGAGCCATCGGATTGGATCTCGTATAGATGATAGTGGTCGGTATCGGCGGGCCGGTAAGAGAAGAGGATCGTGCGACCATCGTAGTCGACATGCGGATCGCGAATACTACCGCCGCGCGCGTCGAGGATCACGCTGTTCTGGCGGGTTTTCAGATTATACCGATACAACACGCCAGCGTCCGGCTGGCCATTGCCCGCGTAGGCTTTCTTGGCCACGTCATCACAATAGTGACCGATATTGGCATACCAGTGACCGTCGTCATACCGTGCGCGCGTACAGTAAACGAACTCAGGCGTGTCGCGCATCGGCCCTTCCAGCGCCTTCTCCACAAGCGCGGCGCGGACACTCGACATACAGCAGGCACAACCCAGCCCTGCAAAAAACACTCCCCATCGTTTCCGCATCGCTACCCCCTTTCAGGCCCCCGGCTCGACGCAGCCGAAGCGCCCCGTTATTCCTTGTGCACATCCACACGCGTCGCCCCGCCGCGCTCATAGGGCGGCGGACTCACCACCGCTTTGCCGTCATCCGGCGGCGGCTCACTGGGCCTTGCCCTGCCGAAAAAAGAGAACCCCGCGAACGGCGGACGCTGTTGCTTCGCCGCCTCTTCCATCAGCACCATCCGGTACTCGCGATCAGCCGAAGTGTAGATGAAGTAGGCAATCAACAGGCGAATCAGCATGTAGCTTTCGAGTCGATGCGTCAAGAAGGAGAACACCACCGAGAGTCCCATCAGCACGGCGATAAGACGCCCGATACGCGAGGCCACCCACGTGGCCCGCAGGCGCGTCATGAAAAACTGATGCAAGAAGGCGCGCAGGATGCGCCCCCCGTCCATCGGGAAAGCCGGCAACAGATTGAAAAAGCAGAGCGTGAGGTTGATCACCCCGAGATAGAAAAAGAGGCCGGGACTGTAACCCGCCGGAGTCGACGCAGACATCGGATCGATATGCAACAACGACACCGTAGCCAGGCAGAGCACACCGATCAGCGCGCTCACCAACGGCCCGGCTAGTGCCATCAGGAACTCCTGCCACGCCTTGCGCGGCATGTCAATGATGGTCGCGCATCCCCCGATCAGCATCAGCGTGATGTCACGCACACGGCAGCCGAACGCCTGCGCCACCAAGCTGTGGCCGAGTTCGTGCAGAGCGATGGACGCCGCCACACCAACGCCGACCGCGATGCCGAGCAGCGGATTGCCGAAGTCGCTGACCACGAAAAACAGCAGTAGGATCAACGACCAATCGACATAGATCGGGATGTTAGAAACAGTAGCAATTTTGTAAGCCATAGCAGAAAAATCCAATCACAAAAGGGTATACGTTCACAACGTGGTGACCAGCAGACACGCGGCGGCATCAGGCTCCATATGATACACATCAGCAGCTGCCGGCACCAGTGCGCTTTGTCCGGCTCGCAGTAAAACACGCTCGCCGCCGACCGATACAGCAACCGCGCCGACAGTGACAAACAGGACATGGAACGAAAGACCGTCCATAGTCACATCGAGCGGATCCGCGAGATTCAGCCGACGCACGTTGAAGTAGTCGCAGGCCACCACTTCCGACCAGCCTGCCCCCGCTTGGTTTCCCCCGGCGGGATCGATCATCTGCGGCGCGGGCAGTGACCAGTCGAGCGTCTTAAACCCCTCCTCGATATGCAACGTCCGGGGTCGGCCGTCCGCGCCGACGCGATTCCAGTCAAACAGACGATAGGTGGTGTTGGAGTTTTGCTGCACCTCATAGATCAAGCACCCCGCGCCGATCGCATGCGCCAGCCCACCGGGAATGAATAGCGCTTGGCCGGGCTCGACCGGATGCTCCACAAGCTGCGTTGCGGCCGTACCATCGGCGAGCGACCGCCGCAACGATTCCGGCGTCACACCTTCCGCCAATCCCGCATAAAGCGTGGCACCGGGCAAGCGATCCAACACCACCCACATCTCCGTTTTGGGTTCTCCGCCGGTGCGCTCCGCATTCTCGGCGTTCGGATGCACCTGCACACTCAGCCGGTCGCGCGCGTCGATCACTTTGAAAAGCAGCGGGAAGCGATGCGGGTCAGAAGCACGCGTACCGACCAACGCCGGACCATATTCGGCGCTCAGTTCCGTGAGCCCGCGCCCCGCGAACGGTCCGGTTGCCACGATACTCTCGCCGTCCGGCCGCGCCGCGATCTCCCACGACTCAGCGCACACCTCCGGCGTATCCGTTCTGCCATACACGGCAGCCAGACGCTCCCCGCCCCATATATAGTCTCTGTACACCGGCTTGAAAACAAGCGGAACACACAACGCGCTCATGACGTTTCAGTTTATCACCCCTGAAGAAGCGTTGAAAGTTGAAAGTTCACAAACGAGGACAAATGCGACACAATTGTGCTATTGTTCAACCGGTGACCTTGGAAAGGGGTTTGACATGGATATGGTAGCGGTCAGAGATTTCAGAACCTCTCCGACGAAGATTCGGAATCGATTGAAATCGGGCAGGACGGTGGTGTTGACCAACAACGGTACCCCAATAGCCGTTTTGCTGGGTACGGATGCGGCCTCGCTGGAAGACACTCTGGACGCCATTCACCAGGCACGGGCAGTAAGGGCGGTGGCCAGAATGCAGTTGGCCGCCCGGCAGAGTCGCCCCGCCGGTATGGACATGGATGAAATCGATGCCGTCATTGCCGCCGCGCGGAAGGATCGAAATGAGCCGTGTGCCATTCGCGGATGAAAGCGACCGTATCTTTTACGATGTGGCCACTTCCAACAACATTCCACTGATCACGAGAAATCTGAGGCACTATCCTGCGCATCCGCTTGTCTGCGGTGTGTCCGCTTTTCTCTCCGAGATTCGCGCGTAAGCAAGGCAGAGCGAAAGGAACGTCTCCGATACCGATAGCGATCACGATGCTGATTTACCTTTGCTTCATGCGGGGCAAAGGGTAAACTTACGCTCCGTTATGGGATATGAAGTATTAGCTCGTAAGTGGCGCCCCAAGGGGTTTGATGATGTGGTCGGTCAAGAGCATGTCACGCGCACGCTCAAGAACGCGATTGAAACCGGACGCGTCGCGCACGCCTACCTGTTTGTCGGGCCGCGCGGTATCGGCAAGACCTCGCTGGCGCGTATCTTTGCCAAGGCGCTGAATTGCACAAAAGGCCCTACGATCACGCCGTGTAATGAGTGCGACATGTGCCGCGAGATCACAGCCGGCAACGCGCTGGATGTACTGGAGATCGACGGCGCGTCGAACAACGGCGTGGATCAAGTGCGCGACCTGCGCGATCAAGTCCAGTTCGCCCCGGCCCACGGCACCTTCAAGATCATCATCATCGACGAAGTCCACATGCTCACCACCGCTGCTTTCAACGCACTGCTCAAGACGCTGGAAGAGCCGCCGCCGCATGTGAAGTTCATCTTCGCCACGACCGAGGGCGACAAGATCCTGCCGACCATCATCTCGCGTTGCCAGCGCTTTGACCTGCGCCGCATCCAGACGCCCTTGATCGTCGAGCGCTTGCGCCACATCTGCACAGCCGAAGGTATCACGATTGATGACGACGCACTGCTGGCAATCGCGCGCGGCGCCGAAGGCGGCATGCGCGACGCGCTTTCCGCGCTGGACCAGCTCATCTCTTTCAGGGGCGACGCCCTCACCGAAGACGACGTGCTGGCGGTTTTCGGACTCGTGTCGCGCCGCTCGCTCGAAGGGCTCGCCACGGCCGTACTCAAGGGCGACATGCCCGAAATCTTGCGGTTGGTCGGGCTGTTCGACAGCGCCGGCAAAGACATGCGCCGTCTGACCGTGGAGTTAATGGAGCACTTCCGTCACCTGCTGGTTTACCTGTATGTCGGCGATGCAATGTCGACGTTCGACGCCACACCCGAACAGATCCGCACACTGTCCGAGCAGGCGGCATTGGCAGACGCCGTGCGCGTGCATCAGATCGCTGACCAACTCGCTGAAATGGAAGGGCGGCTACGCTTCGCCCTCTCGGTGCGCACGCTGATCGAGATGACGCTCATCCGCTGCGCGCGCATTGCGACTGCGGTGTCGCTTGATGAGGTCATGAGCCGCCTGAATGCGTTGCGCTCCGATGAGCCGCCGGCCGTCACAAGCAAGCCCGCCGCGTCTGCGGCACGTCCGACCAACATCCATGACGACCCGCTGCTCAAGCAGGTGCTGGAAGAGTTCGACGGCAAGATCGTCAGTATTGAAGACGGCGACGACTAACCCGCGCTACGCGCGGAGTTAGAAGGTAGGATTTAGAATTTAGGATTTAGAATTTAGGATTTAGGAGTTGTCCGGCTTTACGATAGGTTTACACTTTCTTCTTGAAGTCTAAGAAGAAAGCGGGTAGCAATGAAGGACAGAATGAGGTACAGTGAAGCGTTCAAACTCAAGGTAATGGAGGAGCTGAGGGATGCA
>JAKJHA010000185.1 GCA_022704125.1 Verrucomicrobiota bacterium
CGTCGCGGCTGGCCATGAACCCGCCGTCAGACACGCCGTCCATGAAATGCCCGGTGGGGTTGGCCAGTTCGTTGAAGCGCATCGGGAAGCCGAAGTAATAATGCGGGTCACGCGGATATGGCTCAATGGCATTCGTGTAGAGGTGTTCCAGCGGTGTGCCCGGCTCGAAAGCGATCGGCACCGGATCAGACCAGTTGAGGAAGTCCTGAGATGTCGCGCGCGTGACGATGCGCGTTTGTTCGCGAAAATCCCGGTAATATGACACATAGCACTTTTTTATAGTGTCCCAGAAAACGATGTTCTGCGAATCGAAACGCCCCTTGGTCAGAATCGGCTCAGGACGCAAGGAGTGCCAGCGCAATCCATCGGCCGAGACAAAAGCAACCATGCCGCCCCTCCCGCTGGCAATGGCTTTGTATTTTTGCTCGGCAGGACAGGCCGGATTCTTGTCTAGGAAAGGCGTGAAGTTGTGCGCCGCCAGATTGGCGATCTTGCCATCCGGCAGAATGAAAGCCAGAATGTTGTTGGAGGTCGAGCCTTGGAAATTCACCCATCCGAAATTTGGCTTCACCCAGTTGATGCCGTCGGTGCTTTCGGCGTAGCAGACAAATTCGCCGTGGGTGCCGCGGAGATTCTCCATGGTCGTTCCCTCGAGATTCGAGCCCCGATAATACATCCGGGCTTTGCCTTCATCCTGAAAGACGGTGGTGTAACAGCAGGCGTTGCCCTCCCATGCGCCATCGTGCGTGACGGCGATGTTCTGCATGACGGGGTGGTGGAGCGTGAGCCCACAACTGACCGCAGAGGCGATCATACTGTGATCAACGAAAAGCTCCAGCCGTCCGTCCATGTTGACAGGCCTCGTGGTGTCTTCGCCATAGACCGGCGACTCGCGCACAACAGGCAGGCGCAGGCGGAAAGACCTTCCGTCAGGCATGCCCTCGAACGGCAAAATCGTCTTGGCGTTGAGAATCTTTAGCGCGTCATTGAAGGCCGCCGAGCCAAGATCATTCGCTGCGGCTAGTTTGTCCTGTCGCTTCCTGATGGCGACGCCATAGGTATGCGGTAGCAAAATACCGACCTGTGCTTTTGTCAAAACCGCATCCGATACCCAATGCGTCTGGTCGCGACGGAAAATGACCTTTTCCTGCTTGTAAACAGCGGCGTTCCGTTCCGCTTCCGTGAATGCTGCATCGTCAGGATAGACGACCTGCCCGACCGCGCAGGCCGGTTTGGTTAAGTCCAGCACCATCCATTCAGCCGCACGGACGGCACAAACAAGGCAGATAGCCCCCAAAACGATGATGATTCTCATGAAAAAGATTACTCCTTGATAAGGAAAACTCAAAGGCTAGCGCCCTCAGGTCGATAAACCCGAGGGCGGTTACACGTTATTCAGGGTGCGACATCAAATCATTTCTCATTGCGCGGGATCCGTGTAGGGACAGACCAGCCGGACGCCGAAAGCCGTGCCTGGCCCCGCGTGTGAACGTGTTGCCGAGCGGCATCCGCTTGCGGAAGAGGTCGCGCCACCGTTGCGGACAGCGCGGGTGTTGCCACCGGAACTGGGCGGGCCTACGGGGTTGATCATCGGGTCGGCTTGCGCCGCATTGACGTTGTCGATCATCCAGTCGAGGCACCACTCGTTGTGGTTGCCGTGCATGTCGAAAATGCCCCAGCCGTTCGGCGAATAAGCATAAGGGGGATCGTTCCAGACGGTACCGCCGGATGTCTTGCAACGTCCGAGCGTGTTCATGCTGGCCTCGTAATCGGCGTCCGTGTAGGTCGTTTTGTAGACCCCGTCGGCAAAGGGTGTCGTGGTACCGGCACGGCAGGCGTACTCCCATTCGGCCTCGGTCGGCAGGTCGAACTCAAGCCCCGTCCGGTCCCGCAGGACTTTGAGGATGGAGCCGTCCGCGACGGCGTGGCCCGTGGATGGCCAGTTGATACCCTGCGCGACTGTACCGCGCATGGCGTCATAAGAACGTTGCGCACGACGGACTGACTGAACAGAGCCTGTCCCCGCGTTGTAAAGCTGCCCTTCGCTCAATTCGATATGCGACACCCAGAAGTCGTTGGTCAGTCGGCAGTTGTTAGGTCCTTCGCGTGAACTGTTCCGTGCGTATTCGGTCGTCGGCGAGCCGAGGACGAAGTAGTCGTTGCCGCCGTTGATGGCTTTCCACTCGTCCGAGGTCGTCGCCGGCACCCGGCGCATAACGAAGCAGTAGTAACAGTTGTCGTAGTTTGTGGCGGCATTCCAGATACCTTTTTCGTAGCGGTAGGTGATGAACCCATCGTCCCCGAGCTGCTTGCGCAGGTCCACGATCATATAGGTCGGCCTGCTGCGCGTGACGGAGAGCGTTACGTTGAACTGGGTGAAGGTGGTGTCGGGATAATCCACTGTGGGATCCCAGACAATGCGCCGCCACCCCGGCCCGACAAGGGAGATGTCGCCGGAAAGGGAACTCTGGCTGATGCTCAGCGGTGTCGAACCATCCTTCGCCATCACGGTCACGTCCACACCGACGGTCGGATTGCCGCCTGGCGGCAGGGAGACGAGAAAATCGATATCCACCTTTTTGCTCCACGGCCAACGCTGGCGCACGGAGATGTCCGAGACTGTGTAGAGGTCTTCTGCTTTGACGCTGACTGCGGCGAGCAGAAGAATGGCGATCATACTAATTGTTGTTTTCATGGCGTTTTTCCTTTGCGAGCTGTTTTCTAACGGATTGTGATTAGAAGGCCGCGGCTGAGCAGCCGCGCGCTCCCCGTGAGCGGCGGGTCGATGTTCTCGGATGCGGCATTGAGAAATGCGAGAGTGAAATCATAGTGTCCGGGCGGGTGGCGGAAGACGTTGAGCGGGTAATATCCGAACGGAGAATCATTCGTAATGCTGCCTGTCTGAGCGTTCGACCATGAGAGCACGGTAGCGGTGTGCGCGTCGGCATCGGTTGCCCAATTCGCGTCCCACGGTATTAGAGCCATGCCAGAAATATTCAACCATTCCGGCGCAGTCATATCGTGCAGGACGCTATCGGATTGAAAGGCATCCGCTGCGACCGCCATGGTGTTGGTGAAGGCCCCCAAAACATTGCCGATTCCGTCCTTGAACGTGATCGACACCGTGCAGAGGTCCTCCTGCACCTGATCAAACACTGGCGTCCAAGCATATTCTCTGGCGGCGGCGGATAGCGTTACCGTCTGATTCAGAAACGTCCCGCGCATCGTCAGCGTGACAGTATCGGCCGTACTTGCAAACCAATCCTCTTTCCACGTCAGGACTATCGGCGATGTCAGGGCTTGATGCCAGTGGCGACCGTCGCCGGTATCTACCAATGCAGCGTGCGCATTCAAGGCTATCAGGCCCGCGACCCACATCGCATGCCGGGTCCATGTAGAGTTTGTTTTTTTTGACATGTGAGCTTACCTCCTTTGCCTCAAACCTTCTCCACCGTAACAACACACGGTATAGACCCGCGTCTTGTACGAAACTCGCCTTAGGTTACAGTTACAGTTACAGTTACAGTATTATGCACATATCGCTTGTTTTATCGATAAGAAATCGTCGCGGCAAACACTTTCTGCCAGATTCGTGATGGCGAAGGTCAGCGTAATCAGCTACAATCTAAATCGTTGTTGTGAAATCGGCGCAAGGCGCTGTCGTTTCGTCGCGCGTTGTCGTGGCGAGACGAACTTCATTCAGTCAGGGGGAACACCATGGGATATTCTGAGGGTTTTCGTCGTAGTGTGCTCGGACTCTGTATCGTCGGCGCGGTGTCGGCGGCATGGTCGCAGACACTCCAGCCGGTGCCGCAGGCCGATGTGGAACGACTGGCCGAGCGGATTCAAGCATGGGATGCCGCGCGGCCGGCCCGCCCGCGGCGTGTGCTGGTCTTTTGGCGGTGCGAGGGGTTTGTTCACGGCAAAGCGCTGGAGTACGGCAATGAGACGCTCAAGCTCGCCACCAAGGCGTTTGCAGCGGACCTGTCGAACGATTACGCGGTCTTCGCGCCCGAAAATCTGGCGAAGTATGATGCGGTTATCCTCAACAATACCACGGCGCTTGATACCCGTGCGAATCCCTTTATCGAACCCGCTCTGATCGACTACGTGCGGTCCGGCAAGGGCCTGGCCGTGATCCATGCGGGGGCCGATAACTTCTACAAGGCCGAGCGGGCGGCCGAGATGGTCGGCGGCCGTTTCTGGGGGCATCCGTGGGGTAGCGGCGGGACCTGGGCGTTTAAGCTGGATGAGCCGGGGCACCCCGTGAACCGTGCGTTCGGCGGCAAGGGAATCTCATTCGGCGACGAGATTTACCAGCAGCAGTCGCCTTTCTATAATCGCGCGAAGTTGCGTGTGTTGGTTTCGCTCGATATGTCGGACGCCGCGACCGCCGCAGCGAACGGCCAGCGCCGCGAGGATAAGGATTACGCTGTCTCGTGGATCCGTCCCTATGGCAAAGGGCGCGTCTTCTATACGTCGTTCGGCCATGATCAGCGCGCCTTTCTCGATAAGGCGGTGGTCACGCATATTCTGGACGGTATCCAGTACGCGATCGGCGATCTCAAGGCGGATGACGCGCCGGCAGGGCTTTCCGACGCTGACCTCGCCCGTGTGCGTGCCGCCTCCGAAGCGAACGTGACCGAGGTCTTTGCGTTCCTCCAGGACATCGCGGCACACACATTCCACGCGCGCACGGAAGCAGCCAATCGCGCCAAATTGGAGGCGCTGCTCAAGGACGCGGCGACTTCAGTTCACGGCAAGCGTGCGATTCTGCGCGTGATGCTGAACATGGGTGCGCCTGAGGATTTGGAGCCGGTTGCGGCCTGTCTGACGCCGCCGGAAACCCGCGACTGGGCTGCGGCGCTGTTGGCAGGCACGCCCGGCAAAGCGGCTGCCCGGTGCTTGACACGGACGTTGCAGAGTCCCGATCCCGCCCTGCGTGTGACCGCGCTGAACGCATTGGCGATCCGGCGCGATGCCGCAGCCGTCGCTCCCGCCACGGCGGACCGCGATCCCGCTGTGGCCGCCGCTGCGTTCGCCGCGTTGGGGCGTATCGGCGACACAGATGCGCTGAAGGCACTGGCGAAACCTGCCGCAGCCGCGCACGAACCGGCCCGACTCAGGGCGCTCGCGGCCTGTATCGGCACATTGAGCGATCAAGGGCAGGCGCGCGCAACGGTGCGTGCGGCCAAGCCGGTCTTTACCGAGACGTCGTATCCTGCGGCGGTGCGTGCGGCCGCAGCGCGCGCGCTGTTGTTGGCCGACAGCCGCTTCTTCGAATTCGGCATCAAAGACGCATCGCCGCTGGTGCGCCAGACGGTTATCCGCGCGGCGGACGGCGTGCCGGTCGATGTTCTGGCGGGTGCGCTCAAGACGGCCGC
>JAKJHA010000186.1 GCA_022704125.1 Verrucomicrobiota bacterium
GCAGGGACGGTCACGCGTGTGGTCGCGGGTGTCGATGCCAGTATGCGGTTGCTCAAAGAGGCGGCGCAGCGCGGCGCGGACTGCGTGATTTGCCACCACGGGATCAGTTGGGGTGACTCACTGAAACGGATCACGGAACTTAACCACCGGATCGTGGCCTTTGCCATTCAGCACAATATCGCCCTCTACGCGGCGCATCTGCCGTTGGACGCGCATCCCCGCTTCGGCAACAACGCGCAGCTCTGCAAGGCGTTGGGACTGCGGAACCTTGCGCCGGCCTTCTACTACCACGGTAACAACACGATTGGGTTCACGGGTACCTACGACAAGCCGCTGAGCTTGGAAGATTTTTGTGCACGCGTCCGGAAGGCGGTCACCCCCGAATTACGCATGGTGAACTTCGGCAGAGACCGTGTACGCCGTGTCGGCGTGGTGTCCGGCGGTGCCGCCGACATGCTCGACCAGGCAGCCGCGCTCGGCTGTGACGTTTTCCTCACCGGTGAACCTAGCCTGCAGGGGTACAACTTGGCTGAAAACCTGGAACAGAACGTGGTATTCGCCGGCCATTACGCCACGGAGATCTTCGGCGTCCGGGCGCTCGCCGCGCTGGTCAAACGCCGCCTCAGTATTCCCGCCGAATGTATCGACTTCAAGATCGGCTACTGAGCGGGCATAACGGATTTTGCGGCGCACGGGGATGGACAGCGTGAGCACCCGTGCGTGCAGCCGTTAGGCTTCGCGACATCCTCGCCGGTCCAGCAGTAAGTGCAGAGCTTATTGCGCGGCAGGCCGATCGCCTCTACCAGATCATCTATCCGCTGATAGGCCAGTGAACTGAGCCCCAGCCGCTGCCGGATGCGTCCGACCATCTCCTGATACGGAGCGCCATCTGGGTCACGGTACATCGCGATATCCGCGTTGTCGCCGTCGATCTCGCGGATGAATCGGCGCGTGGCCAGATCCATCTCATTTTTAGCCCGCGAGAAATTGAGGAAACGGCATTGATAGAGCAACGGCGGACACGCGATACGCATGTGGATCTCTTTCGCGCCATCATCATAAAGCCGTTTGACCTGGTCGAAAAGCTGCGTACCGCGCACGATTGAGTCATCGCAAAAAACCAGCCGCTTCCCTTGGATCAGCCCTGGCACGGGAATGAGTTTCATCTGTGCGATCAACTCGCGCGCTTTCGGATCCGACGGCAGAAAGCTACGCGGCCAGGTCGGTGTATACTTCACAAACGGCCGTGCATAGCGAATGCCCGCCTCGACCGCATACCCCAGGGCATGCGCCACACCCGAATCCGGCACGCCGCCCACGGAGTCGGCCTCGACAGGGTTACGGCGCGCCAGTGCGCCACCGCAACGGTACCGTGCCATCTCTACGTTCCGTCCCTCGTAAGTTGACGGCGGATAGCCAAAGTAGACCCACAGAAACGAACAGACCGCCATCTGCTCCCCCGCAGGCAACACGGTTTCTACCCCATCGGGCGTGCACAACACCATTTCGCCGGGACCCAACTCGCGGGTGATAACATATCCTAAATTGGGGAAGCAGCACGATTCCAAGGCGACGGCAACCGCCCCTTCTTTCTGGGCGAGAACCATTGGCGTACGCCCGAAACGATCACGCGCCGCATACAGCTCTCCCTTAAGAGTCAGGATCAACAACGAACACGAGCCCTCAATTTTTTGTTGAGCGTACTGCACACCTTCGGCCAGGGAGGATTGCGAATTGATCAACGTAGCGATCAGTTCGGTAGGATTGATTCCGCCGCGGCTCATCTCTGAAAACTGCGCGGCATGCGTGGCGTAGAGCTCCTTCACCAGCGGCTGGAGATTGGTGACGATTCCCACCGTCACGATAGCATAAACCCCCAGATGCGAAGAGATAATCAGCGGCTGGTCTTCATTGTCACTGATAACACCGATTCCCGCCTGACCTTCAAAGCGCTTGAATTCATTGTCAAACTTGGATCGGAACTGCGCATTCGAGATGTCGTGGATCGCCCGCTGGAACCCCTTGCCCGAGAAAACCGCCATGCCGCCGCGCATGGTGCCCAAGTGCGAATGATAGTCGGTTCCAAAAAACAAATCCGTCACACAATCTTCTTTTGACACCACACCAAAAAAACCGCCCATGACGCACCTCTGAGAGTTTAACGCTTACCCGGCCAAAGACCCAGTGAACAGTACGTCTTTTCGGCACGGAAATCAAGGTTCCGTTTTTGATTTTTACTTGACGCGCCGAGCACGTGTGCGTATCAGCCTTTTACAAGACACGTTGTTGCGGGCGAGGACGCCCGCGCCGGCTCTCTGCTCCCCCTTTTCACCAGAAACGCATGATCCCCCCCTGTTACTAACCGATTGCCAACCTCAGCCTTGACGCCTACAGGCGACCAAATGTATCCTGTGGCCGTGTTCGATATGACGTTTACTAACGCGGGCGGAGCGCATAACCCAATCTAATCCTACACAAAGGCTCAAAAGACACAACGTTTTTCTATGACACCCCATTCTCCTTCGCGCCCTTCGTCTTCGTGTGAGAAATTCGTTTTTTATCGCGCTTGTCGAGCCGCAAGGCACTGACATTGGGATACCACAAAAGGAAAAGAGAAAATGACACACCGATTCGTATCAGTTGTTGCCGCTTTTGTGGTCGCGCTGGCATTCAGTGGCACGGCCGCAGAGTTGGAGAAAACTGCGGTGACCGCCGCCGAAAGCTGGCTCGTCCTTGTGGATGGTGGAAAACACGAGGAGAGCTGGCAAGTGACGGGTATCTGGTTACTTCATTAAATGACATCCCAACCGTTTTAGTGATGAGCTTTGCGATTATGAAATCTTTTCTACTGTTGCCTTTCGCCGTGTTGATCGGCATCCTGATCGGCGGGTGGTCGCCGAGGGAGGAGTTGAGGACACTCAGACGGGAATTGGACGACCTCAGAACGAAGACCGCGAACCGTGAAAAAGATTCACGTTTCGACGCAATTACCCGCATGGTCCAAATCCCGGAACGGGCTGCCAACGTTCCCGCCCCCAATCGCAAACCGGCAGCAGCCGTCCGTGACATAGACGCAACAACTGCACCGACAACACACGTCGCGCAAGCAACAACGGATACCCCTACGACCGTCGCGAATACGCCCCCGCCCCAAGACGCGGAGAGCGAAGAGAGCCGCAGGACATCGCCAGAGGATCTGCGAGCGCGTATCGAGGAGGCCAAGGAATTGTGGGCAACCCGCGTGCAGATCGCACGCTCGCAATGGCTCAGCCGCCTCAAGTTGGATGCGGAAGCCACGGCGCTGTTCGATGCCTCAATCGACGCCATGAATGCGGAGTTGCAAGCCTCCATGCAAGGACTTGCCGACGCTCTGGCTCTGGGCGAAGAAATGACGCCGGAACTCGGCGTCCGGTTTTTCAATGAGATGACCACCTCGCTCGTGCGGACCTATGACGACCTCACCGTGATCGTGCCGGACGCGTTGCGCGGCGAGGCGTCTCAGCTTGAAATCACAGACTTCATCGACCCAGCCGTGGCCGAGCCTTTGATCGCGGTCGAGCACAAACTCGAAAACGCGTCCGGCCCCGGTGGTCGCCGCCGCTTCCCAAGGAGGCCCCGTTGAACGCGCTGGTCCAAACGTGGCGCGTCGCTTGTTACGAGTGGTTCGACGCCTTGCGCAGCCGACGCGCCTTGGTGGTCTTGCTGCTCTATCTGGCGGCTGCCGTCTGCAACATGCACTGGTCGATCAACCTGCTGCACAAACTGGAGTCCGAACTCGCCACAGCCTTGCAACTTCCGGCCACGGAACAGGCCGGCGTGGTCTCAACCGCCCTCTGGAAATCCAAACCGTTCCAGCGCATGATGAAAAGGATGACGCAGAACGATCTGGTCCTGCGCGATATCACCGGCAAACATCCGGTGGAGTTGATCTATGCTTGGTTCGCCTTTTTTTACACGCCGTTGCTGGTCGTATTGGTCGCGGGCAACCGTATTGCGGAGGAGATCGGCTCAGGCTCGGTGCGCTACGTGATTTTCCGCACGTCACGCGCCAGTTGGTCGATCGGCAAATTCATCGGACAAGTGTTCATGATCGGTTTGGCACTGATCCTGAGCGGCGCCAGCGCCTACGCCGTCGCCAAGATCCGGCTGGCCGGTTCCGGCACGCCCGACCTCTTCCTTAACATGGTGCAGTGGTCGTTGCGCGCATGGATCTATTCCATCCCCTACTTGGGTTTGGCTATGGGGCTTTCCCATCTCACGCGCTCGTCCAGCAAGGCGACGGTGATGGGCATTCTCGCCATCACGGCCTGTTTCGTCCTCTCCATCCTGATCCGCCACTTCACCACCGATACCGGCTGGCGTGCCTACCTGCCGCACCTCGGCCAATTGTTGCCCGACGGACACAAAATGTTGTTGTGGCGGAACGCTCCGGCTCCATTGATTGCAGGCTCGGCCACCCTCATCACACTTGGATTCTGTTACCTGTTCACCGGTTACGCCTTTTTTCGTACCCGCGACGTTTAATCATGGACTACGCAATTGAATCAACCGAACTGGTCAAGCGGTATGGCGCGCGCCGCGCGCTGGACGGGTTGACCCTTGCCGTGCCACGCTACGCCGTGCTGGGTTTGATCGGCCCCAACGGCGCAGGTAAAACGACGTGGATGATGTCCATCGCCGGTCTGCTTCACCTGCACGGTGGCACCATCAACCTGCTGGGCTGCGGCCCCTTCGATCCCGCCGTTCACAGCGGCCGCATCACGCTGTTGCCGCAGGACTCCGAACTGCCCCTAGAAAGCCGACCGATCGACCTGCTCACACACTATGGCCTCTTGCAGCGGCTCACGCGCCACGAAGCCAAGCGCACCGCAATCGAGATGCTACGCGAGGTACATCTGGAGGACCGCTTGACTGCCACCGTGCGCTCGCTCTCGCACGGCATGCGCAAACGGGTCATGATCGCCCAGTGCTTCATCGGCTCCCCCGAACTCGTGCTGCTCGATGAACCGCTCAGCGGACTCGACCCGCGTGAAGCCGCCCACATGCGCGCCTTCCTCACGCGCCGACGCGGACGCCAGACGCTCGTGATCAGTTCACACAATTTGAACGACATCGAAGCCATGTGTGACCGTGTAGCATTTATCGAGAAAGGGCGCACCGTGCGCAACACCACATTGGACGAGATCATCGGCACCTCCAGTATGCTCCTCTATCGCGTCACAGCGGAACCGTCCGACCTCAGCGCGATCGGCGCTGCCGTGCCGGGGGCCACCCTCTCATTCAACGCTGCTACCGGTACCGTCTGTTGCCGCTACGACCCGAATCGCGATTCCCCGGCACAGATCAACGCCCGTGTACTCCCC
>JAKJHA010000187.1 GCA_022704125.1 Verrucomicrobiota bacterium
GTCTGGGTCTCCATGGACGCCTACACCAACGACCTGTCGATGATCGGTGTGCCAACCGCCGACCGTGGTGCCCGCCTGCAACAGTACGTCAGCAACCTCACGGTCTACGCGTCCGCCAATGTCGCCGACATCAGTGTCAGCACCGGCACAGGCATCCTCGCCGGCAACATCGAGTTCTGGCCGAACAACTACGGGGCGGGCAACGCCCTCAATATCCCGGGCGCAAGCGGTAGCAACTATGATTGGGGCGACACCATCGACACCATCACGACGGTCGGCCACGGCTCCATGCAGGTCCACAATTTCGCTCAAGGCCAGACGATCTTCTCGATGGTCAGTTTCGGCTCGAACAACCGGACGCCCGGCCTCGGTATCGGCAACAAACCGAATGCTTCAAACGATCCCGACTGGACCTTCACCTACAACGCGCGCGAGTTCACCACCAAGGACATCTACATCCTTGCCCGTCGCGGTGTGCCAGCCCCCCCGACCGGAACGCGCCCGGACATCTGGAACCAGCCGCGCTCCATAAAAATCTACGCAGGTGACGACGCCCTGTTCAGCATCTTCTCCCCGAATGCCACGGCCTTCCAATGGCGGCACAATGGCACGGCCATCCCCGGCGCTACAGCCTCCTGGCTGTTACTCAACGATGTGAAAAAAACCACCGCGGGCAGTTATGACGTGGTCGTCTACGGCACCGGCTCGCAAGCGATCCTCAGCCAAAGCGCCACGCTAACCGTCATCCACGGCGGCGCAGTCATGCATCTCAAGTAACGGTTGGCGTGCAAGTCGAGCACATGACATTTGGTTTCTGGTTTCATGAAGTTTCATGTGTTTCATGGTTAGGGGGCACTGATCGATTACGCCGTGTACTCACGGCGGATCGTCCCCATGCGCGCCAGACTGTCGGACAGCCCGCCCTCCCGGTTGCGCAAACGCCAGACCGCCGCATGCGCCGTCATCAGCGCCTCCTGTTCCGCCGCGAGCGACGCCTGCGTCGTGGGTGTGTCGATCGTGCCGTCCAGCAGCGCAATCCCACGGTGACACGCGGCACGCAGCAGCCGGATCACGTGACGGACCTCCTGCCCGACGACCGATGTCCGCTCCGCAGGCAACCCGCGCTCAATGCTGTCAGTCGCATCAAGGACATCCCGCAGCGTTACCGTTGTGATTCCAGCAGGCAAGGCGCGCCCGCGCGGCTTGGCAAGCAGCAGGAACAACTCGCTAGCGTTGCCGCGTAACGCGCCGCACCGCAAGTAGAGATCGCCCAACCGCAGCAGCGCATCGCCATACCCCTGCGCACTGCCGAAACGATCCATCGCTTGCACGAGATTCAGATTCCGGTTGCGTACACTTCCCCACGCCAGCGCCGCGCCATACGTATAGCCGGCGAAGCTCACCGCCAGCGGCTGCCAGTGGCCGCCGTCGCCCCAGTCTGTGATCAGATAGCCGCAGGCACCGTGGCGCAACCCGTTCTCGGCCGCGACCGCGAGATTCGCGCGCATGTTGGTCGTGCGACCGGCCAGACTGTTCCATGACGACGTGCCGGGACACACGTAAAACGACAGCCCCGACGCAGCGAACAGCGCCCCGTGCTCGTCAAACGGATGATCGGCCTCATACCCCCACTCCAGCGCTAGCGCGTCGCGCGGCACCTCGCGCACCAGCTCAGGATGACGCATGATGATGTCGCCCCAAAAGGCCATGCGCCGCCCGCGTGCGGTGACCCGTGCATGGATCTCCTTGAGAAAGTCCAGATACACGCGCCCCTCGCCGTGCTCGCGTACTTGCGCTGCCGAACGGCCTTCGCCGCGCAAGTCGAAGGTCTCGTCGCAGCCGACATTGAACAGCCGTGAGGTGAAGTTCGGCAGCAGTTGGTCATACAGATTCTCAAGCAGGGCGAGGCTGCGCGGGTCGGTCGGACAGAGCGATGTAGGCCGTTCGTGTACGCCGCCCCACGGCAGCGGCGCGCCGCCCTGCGGCAGTTCCGCCAGCGGCGCGTAGCGCGGCAACGCAAGCCAGCGCTCCAGATGCCCGAACGAATTCTGATTCGGCACCAGCTCCACACACCGCTCAATGCAATAGGCATCCAACTCGCGGATCTCCTCTGGCGTCATCGGACTCGCGTCGCGCCAGACCTCCTCGTGACCGCGATAGGCGAAAGTGTGCTCGGTGTAGAGTTGAAGCTGATTGATCTTGAGCGTAGCCAGCCGATCCACAAGTTCAAACAGCGTCGCCATCGTCGGCACCTTGTCGCGACTGATGTCGAGCATCACGCCGCGCGCCTCAAAGTCCGGCGCGTCCTCAATCTCACAAACCGGTAGCGCACCACCCGACAACGCGACAAGCTGTGCCAAGGTCACGGCCGCATAAAAAAGACCCGCGCGATCCTGCGCTTCGGCTTCAACGCCTGCGGGCGTGACACACAGCCGATAGGATTGCACCCCGGTCACATGCGGCACCAGATTAAATCGGATGCAGGCACACCCAGCGGGCGAGGACGTCTGCGCTCCCGACTCCCGCCAGCCCGACCCCAAGGTGCGCCGGAGCACACGCAACGCAGGACGCGCGACATCCGCCGCCGCATCAACCGAGAACATGCCCGCCCCATCAACGCGCAACACTCCCTCACCCAGAACGACCCGCTTTGGACGCGGCACCAATCTTTCTATCTGCCCATGCACGTTGCCACCCATCCTTACCCAGAAAAACTCAACCGGGCTATTGACCCGCCACACAGAAATCGATACATTAGCTTAATACATCTGCGGGCGTAGCTCAATGGCAGAGCCCCAGCCTTCCAAGCTGGTTACGAGGGTTCGATTCCCTTCGCCCGCTCCATCCGTGCCAGGGTGGCGAAATGGCATACGCAGCAGACTCAAAATCTGCCGGTGGCGACACCGTGAGGGTTCGACTCCCTCTCCTGGCACCATTAAAAACCCCGTAAGTGCTTGGGGGGGGCTTGTGGAGTCTTCATCACGGACTGCGGCCGTGGGCCTGAGGACGTTTCGGCGGCTTTTCTTGAACGCCGCGCTCCTCGGTGTCTTTTGCTCGGCATACGCGGGTGTCCTGTGCCCGCCGCCGAACATTGAAACCTGGGAACATCTGGACGGCATGGTCGCCGAGGAATACGCGAGCCTGACCAACATCGCTTTTATCTATCCGCCGCGGATGGTGTCCGGAACCAACGTCTGGCTCTCGCATATCGAGCTGTGGGGGGGATGGCGCACGTTTTCTCCAGAGGGCACTCTCGCATCGATAACGAACACTCTCCAGCCGACGCTCCGTCACGGCGTACCCGTTTGGAAAATGGCAGTCGACGAGACAACCGATGTCTCGCGCGTCTGGCTTTACACGGCCGCGGACGGAACCCCTTTCCGGACGAACGACGCACCTTCTGCGCTCGATCCCCGGCAATGGGTCAGGGACGTGTATCGCCAGGGTCCGCCCGCCTATCTGACGGGCGCGGAGATCGACGACTGGTACGAAAACCGAGACCGCAGCCGGTTCGCCTTCGGTTTCACGCTGGTCGCGTCCAACGATTGGCCCCAACTGGTCGCGGGCGTCGCGTCGGCGGCGACCAACAACCCGCCGCCGGGAAACCCGCCGCTGGTCATGCCCGCCGACTCCAACCGCCTCGCCTTCGCGGCCGTGCAGGCGTCCTCCAACACACTCACCCTGTCCGTCTACACGCCGGTAGACAAACTCCCGGTGGACCTGCTCACCCTACCGGCGCTGGAACATGCCGCCACCCACTCGTGGCTGATCCGGTCGACGTTCTCTCCGTCGGCTCCGTTCGACGACTGGAGCGGGACGTTCTCCGGTGCCGCCGGGTTCTTCCTCGCCGCCCGCACCGATATCGACAGCGACAACGACGGCATCTCCGACTGCCGCGAAATCTACGTGCTGGGCACCGATCCAGACAAATGGGACAGCGCAGGGCTCGCCATCGGCGACTTCGCCCGGATGTACGTGTACGGCCTCGACCCGCTGCAGCGCGACACCAACGGCGACGGCATGGACGACGACGAGGCGATCATGCGGGGGCTGAACCCCGCCACGCAGGCCGCCGGGGTCGGCACCTCCGAAATCCGCTACGTCCATGACGCGGACGACCGGCTCCTGGGCGCCTTCACGACAACGGTCGGCGGAACCGGCGGCGGGGCCGCGACCTACACCCTTTCGCCCGCGCACAACGCGCAGACGGTCAGCGAAAGGAGCGCGCCATGAAGCGGTTGAGCGGCTGTTTTGCACTCGCCGTTGTCCTTGCCTTGGGCGGGGGGGCAGCGGAGGAACCGCCGTCGACCGATTGGTCCGGCTGGCTGGTGAGCGGCTTGCCCGGGGAGCCTCCCGTTGTGATTGAAGAGGGCGCGCCCCTCGGTGCGGCGGCTTCCGGTATCAACCTTTTATCAGATCACAGCCGGCGGCCTCCGGTGCTTTGGGGACGGTGGATCTGTCGCTGGGCATGCAGACGAGCCTGCCTGTGTCGACGAACGGCCTCGTGGAAGAAATCGCGCGTTGCCTCGATTATGATTGGGTCTTCTGTTATCTCTTTGTGCGAGACAACATCCGATATGTGCCGTACAGGGGGATCGCACGGGGGCCGGAACGGACATTGATTGACCGCGAAGGAAATGACGCGGACCAAGCCCTCTTGCTGTGCGCCCTCCTCCGCGCATCGGGGTACGCGACAGCAACGGTCTGTTATTCGCCGATGGATTACTACGGACGGTTCAGAATGCCGCTTGCCGGCAGCGCGCAAGGGTACGACGCCGTACATTGGCTGGGCATCCGGGAAAACAGCACGCTGGCCGAAATCACCAACGAGATCAGCCGGATACTCGGCCCGGCCCGCGTGCCCTACGGGTGGGCGCTGTCGGAAACGCCGCAAACCAGCCAGCTTGCCGTCGAACGCTACTATGTCTCTCTGACCAACGACCTGACCTCGATGCAGTTCTTGGACGCCGCGCTTAAACCGCAGGCCGTCAAACCGGCGAGCGGCACCTTGCTGGCGGACATGGGCTATTCCCGGTCCAATCTGCTCGCCTGCGCCGGCGGCACCGTTTCTAACGAATGGTTCGTCCAAGGGGTGTCCGCCTCCGGCCTGTCGAACGAACTGAGCCGCCTCTGCGCAAACCTCGTCTCCGCCTGGCGCACCAACGGGCACGATGTCCTGTCCGGCGACCTGCTCGGCGGAAACGAAATCGTGCAGCAGGACATGTCAGCAGACACCGCGTGTTTCCACGGCTCGCTGTACACCTTTCTGCCGTACGATTTCCTCGCGCAGTCGGACGCGGTCAAAAACAGTTACCGGGCGTGGCTGAGGATCTCTTACGGCGGCATCACG
>JAKJHA010000009.1 GCA_022704125.1 Verrucomicrobiota bacterium
TCACGCACCTGCACGACCGGTCCGCTGCGCACAAACAGGCCGGTCAGGCTGACCGCCTCGCGCAACGAACCGCCGCCGTTATCGCGCAGATCAAGAATCAGCCCCGAAACATTCTCGCTGTTGAACGCGGCCAGCCGCTTGGCCACGTCGACAGTCGCACTGCGGAAGCCGGGCTGATTCGGGCGCTTGTCCATGGTGCCGTAAAAGGTCGGCAGCTTGACGACGCCCAGCTTGCGCACGGTGCCATCCGGCAACGTCACGCGCGCCACATGGCCGGTTGCGGCCTGCTCTTCCAACTTGACCTCGTCGCGGATAAGATCGACGATCTTGGTCGAGGTGCCGGAAGGGTCGGAGGCCGGGATCACGCTCAACACCACCTTGGTGCCCTTCTCACCGCGGATTTTACGCACCGCTTTATTGAGCGGCAAGTGGACGATGTCCTCGATGGCGCCATCGCCCTGCCCCACGCCGATAATCTTGTCACCCTTGGTCAGCCGGATAGCGCGCTTATCGCGGTCGGCGGGACCGCCCGGGATCACCTCCATGATCATCGCGGTTCCGTCCTCCGAGCGGAGCTGCGCGCCGATACCGCAGAGCGAGAGGTTCATGTCGATGTCAAAATCCTCTTTGCGCATCGGCGACATGTAGTCGGAGTGGGGATCGTACGCCATCGCCACGGCACTGAGGTAGCGTTGCAAAATCGCCTCTTCATCCATGTCCTGAATGACGATCATGAACTGCTTATAGCGTTTGGCGACATTCTCCTGCGGCGTCAACACAGGCGGCGTGTTGGTCACCGTGCCGCCTGTCGCGGCATCGGGCGTGTCATTCGTCACGGCAGCAGCGGTGTTGGTTGCTGCGGCGCGATCCAGTTCGCGGCTGATAAGCTGCGCCAGCACCTCGTTTTTGATGCGCTTGCGCCACAGTTCATCCTGCTCCTCCTGCGTCGCCGGCCAAGGCGCATCTTTACGCTTCCAAGTGTACGACTCATCCTCAGTGAACGTGAAGCCGGTTTCGAGCAGGTTGGTCACGTAGGCATAGCGGTCCTCAAGCCGCGCACGGAACACGCGGTAGACCTCAAACGGGAACGAGACATCCCCCGTCTTCACGGCATCGTCGATGCGCGTCTGCATGTTTGTGAACGCGGCGATGTCGCTCTGCAAAAAGTAGCTGCGGTCGAAATCGAACGCGGTGATCAGATTGGTCCACGCCTTTTGCGAAATCTCGTCGCCCAGCGGATATTGCAACAGGTGCGCAGCCGGCAACACGCGCGCCACCTTCTGCGCCACATCACCATAATGAGGTTGCGGCACCGGCTGCCCGTTGCCCCTGTCCGCCGCCCATATGGCGATCATCGGCGCGAGCGCCACCATCAAAAACATCCCTGCTCGCCGATTCATCATGAGTCTTTCTGCTCCATCACCTTAACGATCCGTTCACATTCATCCGCCGTCAAATGACCCGCATGCGTCACCAGCAACGAGTGAAGCTCCGACGCATTGCAAACCACCGCATTGTCCACCATCAACTGGTCCGGTTCAAAGGTGTCGCTTGCAAAGCAGACCACCGGCGTACAAGGCGGCGCACTCCCCAGCCGCTCGCTCAGGAAGCGTGTCAGCGCCTGGGCTGAGCTACGCGCCTGCCGCAACGGTGGGCGGCTCGGCTCGACACCGTTCACCCGTAAACCAGAATCCTCATACGTGACACGTCCGGACCAGCACTTGGTCTCGACGGCAAAAAGTCCGTTCGGCCCGACCACCACATGATCGATGGCGCCTGGAGCGCCGCAGTCAAAGTCATGAAAGACATGGTAGCCGCGCGGCAACGCGGCCAGCAGCACTGCCACGCTCTCCTCGCCACGTGCACCTTTGAAAAACGCATTGACGCCTCGGAGACCGTCGCGCACCGCCCAGACCAGAAACGCCGCCGCCGCCAAAAAACCGGTGCCCGCCACACCCAGCGTCACCTGCGGCAGCGCCGCCCCCGCAAAGAGACCACACGCGAATAACGCCGCCAACAAGGGCCAGAGCGCGCGCACCACACCCGTTGCACGCGCCCGCTCGCCGGGCACACCGTGGATCTCCGCTTTTTGAGTTCCATTCATCACACAGCTTTTAATTTTCGCCTATTCACCCGTCAGATGCAACCCTGATGTTGCCGATTGCGCGTTTGCGCGTAAACTTGGGGTACACGAAAACAAGAACGCGTCGCCGATACCGGCGTCCATTTCCCACACGTTGACACCAAGGCCACTAAGGTTTGCGCGGCTTAAACACGTGCGTGGCTTCCACCTTGCCGGTGAACATGTTGTGCACGCGCACCTTCAGTTCGCCGTCCTCTGCCTCACCCTCAATGACCGTGGGAAATTTGTCGGCGACCATGTGCGGTCCGCCGCCCACGATCTGCGCCCACGGCCGCTCTGCCGTCGGTTCGTCGTAACGGTAGCAGTGGCAGTGTCCGGCCACCACAAGTTGTGCCCCGTACTGCTTCAGCAGGGGCCCCCACTCGTCGTGCCCCTGCTTCTGCCAAGCGGCATAGTTTTCGAGTGTGTTACCGGGGTTCGCGTCCGGTCTTGAATCGAAGATCGGGATATGCATGAAGGCCACGATATACGGTGCGCGGACAATCTCGGGGCGTTTGAACTGATCCGCGAGCCACGCTGTCTGCATCGTGCGGTACGGCTCGAAGCGCGTCGCGCCACCCGCAGAGGGATGGAAGTCCGGCTTGTCTTCGCCCGTATCAAGCCCGATCAGCGCGATCTCACCCTGACGCACCGCGAAGTTGCGCACGAGCGGCCAGTCGCGTCCAGAACGCTCGGAGGGCAAGCGCCCCATCATCACCTCGGTCGAATGGAGGCATGCGCGTCCACGGAAATCGTGGTTGCCGTTGATGAAGAAGACCGGCTGCGTGGTGGCGTAATCGCCCCCTGTCTCCGTCTTCAGAAACACCTTGATCAGTTCCTCGCGCGTCTCCGTGTGGCTGGAGGCGTCCCCCAGCCACAACGTCACCGGCGCTCCGATCGCACGGAGTTTTTGCGCCAACAGAGCAAACGTTTTCCAATTCGTGTGAGTATCCGTAATCACCGAGAAGTGGGACGACGCTTTTTCGCCGCATGTGGTGAAGGAGTAGACCTTCGACCACTCCGGCGGCGAAGGCTTCTTCCAGTAGCCGACGGGGAAGGCGAGTGTGGACGCACCGACACGATACCAGTACTTTGTTCCCGGCTTGAGGCCCGTCATGCGGATGCGCATCACGCGGTCGTCCAGCATCGCGAGCGGCACCCCCTCGCATGCGTACTGCACCGCGTTCTCCATCTTCTCATTGTCGGCCACTTCGGCGTAGCCCAATGCAAAGTCGCTCACCGCGAACGCCACGCCCATCGAATCCGGTGCCGGGCATTGTAGCACCGGCTCCGAATCGAGCAGCTTTTGCGGCACCGGAAGTTGGGTCGCGTGCCACCTGTCATGATACTTCTGCTCGTGGTTGACGATGCCCGCCGCACGCACCCCGCCGACCGCACTCATCGCCGCAAGAAGCGCCGATCCTTTGATAAATGAACGCCTTTCAAGATTCATGTCTGTCCTTTCATGCTTGGATCACTTAAAAATTACGCGGGCAAAGATAGGCGATGGTCGGAAGCCATCGGTTCGTTGACCACGCATGACTCGGGCACCTCAACCGTCGTGTTTTTTGAGACGAAAATATAGTCGATGATACGGTCTGGCTTGTCTGCCGGGAAGGTCGGCTGCAAGGGGCTGATACGTGTCCAGAGCTTTTCGAACGCCAGCATCTCGGTCGTTTCAGGCTTCGCATTGAAATCACCGGCCAAAAGAACGGGCTTGTTGAACTTGGCCTGCTCTTGGTTGATGATCTCGGCCGACGCCTGACGGCTTTCGGCGGTCAACGACAGGTGGGTACAGAAGAGCACGAAAGAGTCAAACTCACAGACCAGCAGCGTCCGGGGCTCCTCCTTGCCGGGCAGGGGAAGGTGATACGAGCGGAGCGGTTTGGCTTTGGAGAGGATGCCGACCCCATACGCCCCACCCTGATAGGGAATGGCCTCACCGAATGTGCCGATCATTCCCGTAGCGTCGGCAAGCTCCTGTAGCATGTCGCGGCCCGCGCTCCGTTTGGTTTTGCGATCCAGTTCTTGCAGGGCCACCACATCAGGCGCCTGATTCGAGATCACGCCTGCAACCCTTGCGACATTGACCGCGTGATAATCATCCAGCCCGCGGCAGTTACGGACATTGTACGACAGGACACGCAGGGATTCCCGCGCTCCCGCGGGCTGACAGGAAAAAATGAGGGAGGATATGAGGATGTTTGACATAACGCAGAGGAGCCGGTTCATGGTGGTTAGTTACCTTTTTAGTGCCTTAGCGCCGTTCATTCAATCGGTTGAGGCGAGTACGAAACATAAACCAATAACCCCGTTTTTCTGACGGAGCTAGTAACGAAGATTCGATGGCCGCTTCGACACGAGCTTGCGGTTCTAAAAAAGGCGCCAACAATTTCTCACACCGTGTAGGAGAGATGCCGAGCCGGGCACCCCATTCCAGAAAATCTGTTTTCCCAGGGTGGCCCTCGGTTTTACAATACGGACTCTGGAACCCGTCCGCGAACAGACCTTTGTCCAACACGAAATCGGTGTCGGCGACATGCAACCGCGTATTGATCAAATCGTATGCCGGGCTAAGCAGGAAGTCCCCGCTCTCGCCCTCCAGCAGGGAGAAGTTCTTCAGATGGGCATCACCGTTCGAGAAAAGATAGTTGAACACGACCACCGCGAAGAATCTTTCGATTTCGATCCGCCACGCCGGAACGTATGTCCGTACCAGTTGTCCGGCCTCTTCGTAACTGTAGCGGTACTTGAAGTCCGAGCCGTCCATATTCCGCGTCCTGCCTGCGAGCGACGCGAAGTCTTCCTGTGCCCACTTTCCTCCGTCGGGCTTCACGTCAAACCGCCGCGTGAGATAAGCGGGCGATCCATCCTTGAAGAAGACGAGACCGTTGTCCGCCGTGGTGATACCGTAAGCCTCCCGTGCGATCTGCATGGTCAGATGTTCGTTCGCAGGGACCTGCACGGCGTTTTTCAGATCGCGCGGCACGGGTTTCAGAATGTGAGTACTCTGTTCACCCTCTTGCGCCAGCCGAAGCGCTCCCCCATCAACCAACATGCCCACCTTCTCCTGGACACCAGAGATGGAGGCACGTTTACGGTTCAGCAAAAACAGTCCCGCCGTCTCCGCATCGCGTTGCGGCGGATCGTAGGGGAGAATGCAACTGACGTCTTTGCCATCAAACAACACAGTTCACTCCTCTATGGGTTTTGCTGTTACCGCGCCGATTGTATCGGTCTGCGCAGTCGCCAGGAGAATCCCGAAGTCGTCGCGCTCATCGATTTTCAGGTAGCGGCTCTGTACGTCCCGATTCGCACCTTCGCTAAGCATATTGGCGAAAAACGGGAAGAGATGCCTGCATTGATGTTCCTGCTGGGTCTTGGGCAGCGTCAAACTGATCGGGGGCAGCGTCTCGTCAGCATAGTAGGTGTCGTCGTAACGAAAATCATATCGCTTGCGGTCCTCCTGTTCCGTCAGGACGCCAGCGAACACCCCGTTCCGGTATATGGCAGCTTTACGCATTTATCTTCCCCTTCCTCACATCAAGCGAGAGTTCAAGACCAAGGATTTCCGCGATCCGCAACAGGACACTCAACGTCGGGTTGCCCTGTCCGCGTTCCACCTTGCATACCGTGTTCACGCTGACCCCGGCCAACTCAGCCAAATGCGGCTGCGTGACACGCAACTCCTGTCGCCGCGCCTTAATCCGTTCTCCTATCTGCCGTGCAGACAAAGCCAACGCCTCCTTAAACATGAATCGCACTATAGTATGATTTTTGAAAGGAAAGCAAGCGCAACACGCTCATAAGTTCGGAAAATCACGTTTTAGTGTGAGCCGGGGGCGTACGGCTCTCAGACGGACGTGAACGTCCGTGATTCGCCACGCCAACGGCGGCTCACCGCCATGTCACTTGTTGAAGCCTTTGTGGTTCATGAATTCCCAGATGCGTCCCATCCATGTGTAACTGCCGGTGCCCGGAGCGGCCTTGCGCTGAAAACAGTGGGGACGACCAACCAACGTGTGGAGATCACTCTGGATGCCCATCCGACGGAGCTGCTCCCAGCATTTGATCGAGTTCATCGCCGCCCAGCCGTCTGCATCGCCGTGGATGAAGAGGATCGGGCATGTGGCGAGGTCGAATGAAAACTCGGGAACGAGCCGCGAATCGTCTTCGTTACCGCCCTGTGTGTTCGGTTTTTCCGCGCCATCCGTGAGCGCATACGCCGGATAGATCGCAATCGCCCACTGCACGCTGCAGGAGAGCTTGTCCAGATCGTCGATCGGCCAGTAGGCGCGGCGCTTTGAACTGGTCGCACCCATAAGCGTCAGATGCCCGCCAGCGGAGGAGCCCATGATGCCGATGCGGTCGGGATCAAGCCCCAACGCCGTGGCTTGACTGCGGACGACCCGCACGGCACGCTGCAAATCCTGCCATGCCGTCGTGTGCTTGGCCAGCCCGCCCAATGGACGCGGCGTGCGGTATTTCATCGTCACGACGGTCATGCCCTTTTCATTCAGGAAGCGCCGCGTCGGTGCGACTTCGAAGCCGTCAGGGCTGTTGCCCATGTAACTGCCGCCCGAGTAGATGATCTGAATCGCTTTTGTCGTGCGTGTCTTCGGCATGTGCCACTCAAGATAAGGCACGCACTGGTTGGTTTGCGCATCCGGCATCCGGCCTTCCGGCCAGAGCGGCTCTTTGCGGTACCCGTCGCGGGCGTCGTCGTTCGGATAGCGAGCCATCAGATCGACCTCCTCGCCGAGGCGTCCGTCAAAGTTCATCTGGCGAAGGTACTCAGCGATCCGGTCGAGCCAGTTGTCGTAGGCGGTGCCTTGCTCGCCCTTGTTGGGATCGCCCATGAAGCCGTGCGGCCGATCCGCAAAGAGGTGAATCTCGGCGGGGATTTTCATGCGGCGAAGTTGGCGGTAAATCTGCGTGGAGCCGTTCGGCGAATAGACGTCCGTCCCGCCATGGAAAAGCACCATCGGGCAGGTCTTCGCATCGAACTTAAACACGTCTGTGAGTTTGACGTCGATCGCGTCGCCATCGCGCGTATTGGGACCGGTCAGCCCGTCGGTAAGCGCATAAGCGGTGTAGATCGGTATCGCCCAGTTGACATGGCACGGAAGCTGGTCGAGCGCGTCGACCGCCTCGTATGCCGGCGTGAGCGCACTCGTCGCGAGCAAGACCGTCAGGTGCGAGCCCGCCGAGAAGCCGAACGCGCCGATCTTCTCCGGATCGAAGCCGCGCTTCTGCGCCTCGCTGCGCACGAGACGAACGGCGCGCTGGCCGTCCTGCCACCCGCTCTGATAGATCGGCAGACCTTGCGGGCGCGGCGTCCGATAAGTGAGGCTGACACAGACAAACCCGAGGTCAAGCAGCTTCTTGGCGACCCGGTCAATCCAGACGCCGTCGCAGCAGTTCTGATAGCCGCCGCCGGAGATCAACAGCATGCACGCTCCGTTTTTCTCCGCCGGAGGATCGTACCAATCGAGATACGGCATCACACGCTCGGCCGGCTTGAATCCCGGCTCTTTGACCTCCTGAGTGGTCGCCGCAATCTGTTGAGGCTGGAAATTCGGAATCTTGCCTTCCGGCCAGAGCGTGACCCGTTCCCCGGCGAACGCCAATACGGCCACTGAGAACCATGCCCCTAGAACCCATGCTCTTTTCATCGTATCATTCCTTTCTTTTTATCAAGGCGTGCCAAAACAATAGAAGTCCCCGAGCGTACGCAAATAGATCCGGCTCTTCAGGATCACCGGCGTGGCAAAGACCCCGG
Source organism: Verrucomicrobiota bacterium (assembly GCA_022704125.1). GTDB lineage: Bacteria > Verrucomicrobiota > Kiritimatiellia > RFP12 > UBA1067 > DUPH01. Next base: position 7,905 of record JAKJHA010000009.1, read on the forward strand.
ACGGCAGGGTGTTCGTCACGACGCCGCCGAATGAACGGCCAACAGGCACAACGTACCCACCTCCCTTGCGGTCGAAAAGATAAAGATGGCCGTTCGCCAACGTAGGCGAGGAGTAGAACGGCGTTTTGAAATCGTGCTGCCAGACTACCTGTCCATCCTTTGCATCGTAGCACCGGAACAAGCCCTGATCGGCAACCGCATACAGCAACCCTTGGTGAAGCAACGGCGACGGCACATACCCCGCCTTGGCATCCCCCGTCCACGTCACATGCGTCTGCGTCACATCGCCCTGTCCGTCGGCGCGGATGACGAGCAGTTTGCGCCCCGGATACCCGCCCGTCGCGTAGACCGTCGACTCGTCTGCCACTGGCGTCGCCACGCAAGTGCGCGCCGGGCCTTCGCAGTTCCACAGCAACGTCCCGTTGTTGGGATCATAGCCGCGCGTACTCAATCCGCCGATAAGCAGCAACTGTTCGCGGCCGGCGACCGTACGCACCAAGGCGGGGGCGTAGCTCTCGTTGTTGGCGCGGATGATTCTGCGCCAGACCACATCGCCGGTAGCACGGTGAAAGGCTGTCAGGTAACACCCCTTGGGGCCTTCCACAGGCACGATCACAGCCGATTTATAGAGTGCGGGCGAGGCGGAGTATCCTTGGATCGTATTGTAGGGCGCGACGGTTTTGCGCCAAAGGATATCGCCGTTCATGGAGACCGCAGCCATCTCGACACCGGCTCCGACCTGATACGGCACAAACAACCGCTCGCCGTCACACGCCGGTGTCGCGGCGGCCGGTGCGTTATCGGGGTGCTGTCGCCCGACGGGCCCGGCATAGATTTCGGTCTGCCAGACGGTTTTCCCGGTCGCGCGTTCCAAGCCGTAGAGCCAAAGCTGCGCGCGGTCTTTCGTCTTCTCCCCCGCCGTGACATAAATCCGATCGCCAACTATGACCGGTGTCGAGTGGCCGAGTCCCCGCAACGTAACGCGCCAGATGAGGTTTGAACGTTCACCCCACACTGTCGGCGGCGACTGGTTGTCCGGCGCGATATTATCGAGCGCCGGACCGCGCCACCAAGGCCAGTCGCCGGTAGCCGCGACAGGCGGCGGCAACGTATCCCAACCATCTTTCGGTTCGACCTCTGGCAGCGCATCGCCGTACATCCGGCACGCAAACATGCCGACCGCCAAAACCACTGCCGCAACTCTTACGTTCATGATCCCCCCTAGCCTCGGTCATTTCAAGTACGTTGAAGCGTAGCGAAAGCAGTTGCGGGCGTCCAGCCGATTTATATCATTCGCGTAAAAACAACGGGCGGAGTGCGTGATGCGCCCCGCCCGCTGTTTGATCACATGACGCGCTTAGATGAAGACGTCGTCAAGCTGGCTCTGGGCTTCGGCTTGAAGCGCCGCCATCTCCTCTTCGCTGATCGGCTCGGCCAACGGCACGAGCTTGATGTGGCGGTGCAGCGGGAAGCCGGTACCGCCAGGAATCAGGTGACCGAGGATGACGTTCTCCTTGAAGCCGCGCAACTCGTCCACGCGACCCATAGCAGCCGCGTCGGTGAGCACGCGCGTGGTGTCCTGGAAGGAAGCCGCAGAGATAAAGCTGTCGGTCTCGAGCGACGCCTTGGTGATACCCAGCAGTGCGGGCTGCGCCTCGGCGGGCCGCTTGCCTTCGGCCACGATCTCTTCGTTGACCTCCAAGAACCTTTGCCGCGTGACCTGCTCGCCCCAGAGGAAATCGGTGTCGCCGGGGTTCGTGATGCGGACCTTGCGCAACATCTGACGCACGATGATTTCGATGTGCTTGTCGTTGATCTCCACACCCTGCAGGCGGTAGACCTGCTGCACCTCGTTGACCAAGTAGCGCTGCAGTTCCTGAGGACCGCAGATGTCGAGGATCTCCTGCGGCACCACCGGACCTTCGGTGAGCTGCTGACCCTTCTTGACGCGGTCGCCCTTGAACACGACCACCTGCTTGCCCATCGGGACCAGATGCTCTTCGACATGGCCGGTCACTTCGTCGCGCACGATCAGGCAGCGCCTGCCGCGCTGGTGCTCGCCGAAGTCCACGACGCCTTCGATGCGCGAGATTTCCGCCGCATCCTTGGGCTGGCGCGCCTCGAAAAGTTCGGCCACACGCGGCAGACCGCCGGTGATGTCGCGCGTCTTCGCCTCTTTACGCGGCGTCTTCGCGATCATCATGCCGGGCGACACACGCGCACCCTCTTTCGCCATAACGACGGCACCGGCCGGGATGTGGTAGAAGCCCAGAATGTCGCGGGTGTCCGGATCGGTGACGATGATCTGCGGGTGCAGATCCTCCTTGGTATCGAGAACCACCAAGGTGCTCATCCCGGTCTCCGGGTCCACATCAGTGCGGACCGACACATCGTCCACAAAGTCCTGGAACGACACGACACCATGCTTTTCGGCCATGATCGGCACGGAGTGCGGATCCCACATGGCCACGCGCTGGCCGGGTTTGACGGCTGCGCCGTCTTCGGCGAGCAGCACCGTACCCATCTGCAGGTTGTAGGTGTCGATCTCGACATCGTTCTCATCGACGATCTGGATCGAGCCGTTTTTGTTGAGCACGACCGAGTTACCCTCGTCGTTACGAACGGTGCGCAGATCAACAAACTTGATGAAGCCGGCGTGCTTGAGCACGATTTCCGGGGCCTTCGACACCGTCGACACCGTACCGCCGATGTGGAAGGTCCGCATCGTCAACTGGGTGCCAGGCTCGCCGATAGACTGCGCCGCGATAATACCGACCGCCGTGCCGATCTCGACGGGCTTGCCCGAAGAGAGGTCGCGGCCGTAGCATTTCGCGCACATGCCGTAAGGCGCGTCGCACGTGAGACCACTGCGGATCCAGACACGTTCGATACCGGCATCCTCCAGAGCCTTGCACGCCGCCTCGTCGATCTCACCATTCGCCGCGACCAGCACGTCGCCGGTAGCGGGGTGGCGAATATCGTAGAGCGCCGTACGGCCCAGCACGCGGGTACGCAGCGGGATCAACGTCTCGTCGCCCTCTTCGACTGCCTCGACCTCAATGCCGTTCACGGTGTTGCAGTCTTGGATCGTGATGATCACGTCCTGCGCCACATCCACCAGCTTACGCGTCAGATAACCGGCGTCTGCCGTCTTGAGCGCGGTATCGGCCAAGCCTTTACGCGCTCCGTGGGTGGAGATGAAGTACTCCAACACGCTGAGACCTTCGCGGAACGACGCCGTGATGGGACGCTCGATGATTTCACCGGACGGGTTAGCCATCAGGCCGCGCATACCGGCGAGCTGACGGATCTGCAGCTTCGAACCACGAGACTTGGAGTCCACCATCATGAAGACCGGGTTGGTCTCGGTCGGGTTGGGCTGCGTCTTTGTCACATTGCGGTCGATTGCCTTATACAGATCATCTGACACCTTTTCAGTGGCGGCCGTCCACACGTCAACGATCTTGTTGTGTCGCTCGCCGTCCGTGATCACGCCGGTCAGGAACTGGCTGTTAACCTTCTCGACCTCGGCATAGGCATTGGCGATGATCTCTTCCTTGTGCTGCGGACGGATCATGTCCTTCAAGCCCATCGAGACGCCCGCCAGCGTAGCGTGCTTGAAACCGAGCGTCTTCAACTCATCCAAGACCTGAACCGTAGCGGCATGACCGGCCACCTGGTGGCAATGCAAAATCAAGTCACCAAGCTTGCTCTTGTCAACCTTGTCGTTAACGTAGCCCAATTCGTCCGGCCAGATCTCGTTGAAGATCACGCGACCGGCAGTCGTCTCAATCACGCGGACATCCGGGGTGCCATAACGACGGCCTTCACTACCGAAGTCCGGATTACGCAGGCGGATGCGCGTGTGATGCGTGATGGCTTTTTCGGCCAAGGCAAAATCAACTTCCGCCGCGTCATTAAAGAGCGGCAGATGCGTCTCATCAGGCGGTGTCTTACCGGCAATCTTGTTGGCCAGTTTGTCGCTTTGGCTCGGGATCGTCAGGTAATAGATGCCCAGCGCAACATCCTGCGTCGGCGTCATGATCGACTTGCCGGAAGCCGGCGAGAAGATCGAGTTGGAAGCCAGCATCAGCAGGCGGCTCTCCAACTGCGCCTCGACCGACAGCGGCACGTGCACAGCCATCTGGTCACCGTCAAAGTCGGCATTGAACGCAGTACAGACCATCGGATGGATGCGAATCGCCTCGCCCTCGACCAACACCGGCTCGAAGCTCTGAATCGAGAGACGGTGCAGCGTCGGCGCGCGGTTGAGCATCACGGTCTTGCCCTTGGTCACCTCTTCGAGGATATCCCAGACCTGCTCGTCGTGGCGCTCGATCATCTTGCGCGCCGTACGCACGGTATGGCAAATGCTCTTTTCCTTGAGACGGCGGATGATGAATGGCTCGAAGAGCGTCAGCGCCATCTTTTTGGGCAGGCCGCACTGCGTGATCTTCAGTTCGGGGCCGACGACGATCACCGAACGTCCGGAGTAGTCCACGCGCTTACCGAGCAGATTCTGACGGAAGCGACCGGTCTTGCCTTTGAGCATATCACTCAGCGACTTGAGCGGACGGTTGCCGGTGCCAGCGACGGCGCGACCGTGGCGACCGTTGTCAAACACCGCGTCAACCGCCTCCTGCAGCATGCGCTTCTCGTTGCGGATGATGACATCCGGCGTCTTGAGCAGCAGCAGGTTTTTCAGACGATTGTTACGGTTGATCACGCGACGATAGAGATCGTTCAGATCCGACGTCGCAAAGCGACCGCCCTCGAGCGGCACCAATGGACGCAGCTCCGGCGGAATCACCGGCAGACAGTCCAGAATCATCCACTCGGGACGCGCCTTGCTGGAGCGGAATCCGTCCGCGACCTTCATGCGCTTGGTGATCTTCTTACGCGTCTGTTTGCTGCGCGTATTCTCGATCTGCTCTTCAAGATCCTGCATGAGCTGATCGAGATCAACCTTATTGAGCGCGCGGCGGACTGCCTCGGCGCCCATCATTGCCGTAAAGCCCTCGCCGTACTTCTCGACCGCCTCTTGGTACTCGGTATCCGTCATCAATTGCAGATACTCCAACGGTGTGTCGCCCGGATCGATGACCATGTAGTCTTCGTAATAGAGCACACTCTCCAACTCGCTGGCGGTCTTGTCCAAGATCAGACCGATGCGGCTGGGGTTGCACTTGAAGAACCAGATGTGCGAGACCGGCACGGCCAACTCGATGTGGCCCATGCGCTGGCGGCGCACGCGTGACACCGTCACCTCGACACCGCAACGGTCGCAGACCACGCCTTTGTGCTTGATCCGCTTATATTTGCCGCATGTACACTCCCAGTCGCGCGTAGGGCCGAAGATCCGCTCGCAGAAGAGACCGTCACGTTCCGGACGGTAGGTCCGGTAGTTGATGGTCTCGGGATTGCGGACCTCGCCCTTGCTCCAGGAACGAATGGTCTCGGGCGACGCGAGCGTAATACTCACAGCGTCATAATGCCCGCCCGCATCAAACATCCCGCCAAACATTTCTCGTGCTGCATAAGGATTCATTGTGAACCTCCTGAAGGGTCGCCTTAAAACTTACTCAACTCAGAGGCCGGGCTCATTTGTTCTCCGCCCAGCAACTTCATGTCCAGGCACAGACCGCGCAACTCGTGCATCAGCACCGAGAAGGACTCCGGCATGCCGGCGTCCAGCGTGTTCTGCCCCTTCACGATCGCCTCATAAATGCGGGTGCGCCCGCCGACGTCGTCGGACTTGACCGTCAACAGCTCTTGCAGGGCGTAGGCCACGCCGTACGCCTCAAGCGCCCAGACCTCCATCTCGCCCATACGCTGGCCGCCGTACTGCGCCTTGCCGCCCAGCGGCTGCTGCGTCACCAGCGAGTAAGGCCCGGTGGCGCGCGCATGGATCTTGTCGGTGACCAAGTGGTGCAGCTTGAGCATGTAGATATGGCCGACCACCACGCGCTGATCGAAGGGCTCGCCCGTGCGGCCGTCGTAGACGACGCTCTTACCGTCCTCGCAAATCCACGCGCTGCCGGTTTTTTCTTCCTGCACACCACGCGCCTCGCGCAACAGGCTGTCGATCAGATTCTCTTTCACACCGTCGAACACCGGAGACGCGGCATAGAAGCCAAGCTCTTTGCAGGCGATGCCGAGGCAGGTCTCGAAGAGCTGCCCCAGATTCATGCGCGAAGGCACACCGAGGGGGTTCAACACGATGTCCACCGGCGTACCGTCCGGCAGGAACGGCATATCACAATCCGGCACAATTCTGGCCACGACACCCTTGTTACCGTGACGGCCCGCCAGTTTGTCGCCCACCGAGAGGTTTTTCTTCTCGGCGATGTAAACCCGCACCTGCTTGATGACGCCGCCCTCATCCGCGAGACCATCCAATTCTGCGAACTCACCGCCGCCGCTTTCCTGCTCTTTCAGCTCTTCGAACTTGGGCCGGAAACCATTGATGATCTCTTCGATCTTCTGCTGTACCGGACTGCTCTCGATCTGGATGTGATCGTGCGCTTTAGCCAGGCGCGACAACAGCGTCTTGGTGATCTTGCGGTTGGCCGGGATGATGATGTCACCGGTTTCCACGTCCAGCACATCGAGCGGGATCTTCTCGCCCAGCAGGATGTTGCTCAGCGCTGTGGTCAGCTCCTCTTCCAAAGCGGCCAGTTTCTTCTTGCGCTCCGCCTCGACATCGCGGACCTCTTTCTTCTCCTCGGGCGACGCCGCAAGCGACAGGAACGGACGCCGGACCTCTTGCTGCGAGGTCACCTTGACATCCATCACAATACCGTAGACACCGCTCGGGACGGTCAGCGACGTATCGCGCACGTCGGCAGCCTTTTCTCCGAAAATCGCGCGCAGCAACCGTTCTTCCGGTGCCAGCTCGGTCTCGCTCTTCGGCGTGATCTTGCCGACGAGAATATCGCCGGGGCGCACCTCGGCACCCACGCGCACCACACCGTCCGGCCCCAGATTCCTGAGGGCATCCTCACCCACATTGGGAATGTCGCGTGTAATCTCTTCCGGACCGAGCTTGGTGTCGCGCGCGCCGACCTCAAAATCCTGAATGTGGATCGAGGTAAAGACATCGTCACGCACCACTCTTTCGCTCACGACAATGGCATCTTCGAAGTTGTAGCCGGACCACGGCATGAAGGCCACCAGCAGATTCTTGCCGAGCGCCAACTCACCCTCGCGCGTGGCGGGACCATCCGCCAACACATCGCCCACCTTAACCTTCTGCCCGACCTTGACAACCGGCTTCTGGTTAAAGCAGGTACCGGCATTACAACGGCGGAACTTCTGGAGGGTGTAACGGTAGACGCCCTTGGCATTCTCGTTCTTTTTGGGCTTGCCCGACGGCATCTTCCCGTTGGGCGTGACGACGATGTCGCTCGCAGAGACATACGCCACCACGCCGTCACTCTCGGAGAGCACCGTCACACAGGAGTCGGACGCCGCCCGCGTCTCAAGGCCGGTCGCCACAAACGGACGCTCGCACCTCAGCAACGGCACCGCCTGACGCATCATGTTCGCGCCCATCAACGCGCGGTTGGCGTCGTCATGCTCCAAGAACGGAATCAAGCCGGCGGCGATCGAAACGAGCTGCATCGGCGAGACATCCATGAACTGGACGCGCATGCGGTCGACATCCTCGAACTCTGTCTCGACCCGGCAGGTGACGCGTTCGGAGACGAAGCTGCCATCCGGGTTGAGTTCTGAGTTTGCCTGCGCAATGACGTATTTCTCCTCCACGTCGGCCGACAGGTATTGCACCTCTTTCGTGACCTTGCCGTTGCGCACCACGCGGTACGGCGTCTCGATAAACCCGAACGGATTGATCTGCGCATAAATGCTGAGCGACGAAATCAAACCGATGTTCGGACCTTCCGGTGTCTCAATCGGGCAGATACGTCCGTAGTGCGACGAGTGCACGTCGCGAACCTCAAAGCCCGCGCGCTCACGGCTCAGTCCACCGGGACCGAGCGCCGAGAGACGGCGCTTATGGGCCAGGCCGCTCAGCGGATTGGTCTGGTCCATAAACTGACTCAACTGGCTGCGGCCAAAGAAATCCTGCACCACGGCAGAGAGCGACTTGCTGTTCACCAGACGGGCGGGTGCCAACACACCGCTCGCGGGGTCGAAGAGCGTCATGCGTTCACGGATCAGGCGCTCGGTACGCGCCAGCCCCACGCGGCACTGGTTCTCCAGCAGTTCACCGGCCGTACGGATGCGGCGGCTGCCGAGGTGGTCGATGTCATCAACGTGCTCTTCACCGACGTAGATGCGCAGTAACAGGCGGATCGCTTCGATCACGTCGATGCCACTCTCGTGCAGAATCCGCAGGTCATCCGGGACTCTGTCTGACAGCCCCAGTTTCTGGTTGATCTTGTGACGCCCGACCTTGCCCAAATCATAACGGCGCGGTTCAAAGAAAAGCCGTTTGAGCAGCGTCTTCGCGTTCGACGACGTCGCCGGATCGCCCGGGCGCAACCGCTTGTAGATGTCCTTGAGGGCATCTTCTTCCGAGCGGATGTTGGCCTTCGCGTCTTCGCGCAACGTCTTGACCAAAACGCCTTCATCGACCGAGACGTCCACCACCTCGATCCTGTCGAAACCGGCGGACGCGACCTGCTCAAGCAACGCCGGCGTGATCGGGTCGTAACGGCGGGCCAGAACAGCCTGCGACTCGACATCGACCAGGTCGTCCTTCATCAGCAGGTTCTCAAGCTCTTCGGCGTCGTGCGCGTCCTTCACGTTCAACATCTTCGTGGTGTAGAACAGCTTGAGGATATCCTCATCGGTTCCGTATCCGAGCGCCCGCAAAAGGGTCGTGGCATAAAACTTACGGCGGCGGCGGCGGCGGTCCATGTAGACCCACATGACGTCGCTCGAATCAAACTGGATTTCGATCCACGAGCCGCGGTCGGGGATCAATCGGATGGAGTAGAGCGTCTGTCCATTGGGGTGGATCGCCTGCTCCGAGCAGATGCCGGGCGAACGGTGCAACTGCGAGACGATCACGCGCTCGGCACCGTTGATGACAAAGGACCCATCGCGAGTCATGAGCGGAATCTCGCCCATGTAGACATCTTCTTCGCGGATTTCGTCGCCGTCTTTGAGGCGGAAAGTCGCGTGTAGCGGCGCGGCGAACGTACTGCCATCGGCCAAGGCGGCCAAGGCGTCGCACTTGGGTTCACCGAGATCGTACTTGACGAAATCGAGCGTGTAACGACCGTCGTAACTGTCGATGGGGAACACCTCGTGGAAAATAGCCTGCAACCCCTTCTTTTCGCGCTTGCTGGGCGCGGCGTCGATCTGCAGAAAATCTTGGTACGATTGCGTCTGGATAGCGATCAGATCGGGCGGCTGAATGACGGGCTTCAGCTTGCCGAACATTTTGCGTTCAACCATTGCCTACCTCAGGTTGGAATGTTATGGACGAGGGTTGTCAACTCAAAGACCCCGCACACAGAAACCCTTCGGCCCTGCCGCCCGCCGCGCGCCCTGACACAGTTTTCAGCCAGCCGGTTGTGAATGGAAGTGTGGTAAGCAGCCACTTTGTTAACTGATTCACACTTCGGCCGGTTCATGCATCATCAAGCGTTCGGGTGCGTTTTGTCCCTTTTTTGACAAACACGAAAATGATGACAGAGTCGGGCTTCTCCCTCTCGGCGCACACGGCGCGTTGAGGAAAGCGAGGACTGTCCGCGTCATCACCGGACAGTCCCCGCGTCTTACACGCGGCGCGTGTTACTTGATTTCGACCTTGGCGCCGGCCTTCTCAAGCTGCTCCTTCAGCTTCGCGGCTTCTTCCTTCGAGACGCCTTCCTTCACCGCCTTCGGAGCGGCTTCGACCAGGTCCTTGGCATCCTTCAGGCCGAGGCTCGTGATCGCGCGCACCTCTTTGATCACGCCGATCTTGTTGGCGCCGACATCGGCCAAGATCACGTCAAACTCGGTCTTCTCCTCAACCGGCGCAGCAGCGGCGGCCGGAGCCGCGGCGACAGCCACGGGAGCGGCGGCGGTGACGCCCCACTTCTCTTCCAACGCCTTGACCAGCTTGGAGATATCAAGCACCGAAAGGTTGCTCAGATAATCAATCACTTCTTCGTTCGTCATGGTTCTTTTCCTTTTTTTGTGCAACCGCACGCGTCCATTCGCGGGCGGGGTTCCTGCTAGCGCCACTCCTCATAAAGGAGCCGTTCGCGCCACATGGCGCGCTGGGATGCCGACACCCGCCGACACCCGCGCCGTCGGTTTTTACGACACACGTTTATGCCGCAGATCCGTCCTTCTTCTCCTCGTACGCTTTGAGGGCGTAGAGCATATCCAACAGCGGCGCGTTCAACACGCGCACCAGGCTCGTCGCCGGCGCCTGCAGCGTGCCCAACAGCATACCGCGCATAGCGTCCTTCGACGGCAACTTCGAAAGTTCCTCGACATCCTCCGCAGTCAACAGCGCCGCCTCAAAGCTGGCACCCTTGATCGCCGCCTTGTCGTTCTGCTTCACAAAAGCGACCAGCGTCTTGGCCACTTCGGCCACGTCGCCGCAACCCGTCACGATAGCGGTCGGGCCGGAAAACAGCGCGGACATATCGCTCCAGCCGAGGTCCTTGGCAACCCGGCTCAGGTAGGTGTTTTTCACCACCATAGCGCGCGAGCCCAGCTTGACCAGGCTCTGGCGCAGTGTGGTCATCTCCGTGACCTTAAGTCCACCGTAGTTCAGAACAAAGCAGAAATCGGACGCCTTAACGCGCTCGATGACCTCATTCAGGATAGAAATTTTTTCGGCTCTCATGTCATCCCTCTCCCGTAATTAAACCGCATCCTCGGCCTTGAGCTGCACGCGCACACCCACGCCCATCGTCGAACTGACCGTGAGGGAGCGGATGAACGTCCCTTTCGCCGCCGCCGGGCGCTCGGACTGAACCGCCGCCACGATGGCATTGATGTTGCCGACCAGCTTGTCGGCATCAAAGCTGCTCTTGCCGCAGAGCACGCAGACGTTGCCGGTGCGGTCCATGCGGAAATCAACCTTGCCGCCTTTGGCCGCCTTGACCGCCGCCGCGGTGTCATCCGTCACCGTGCCGGTCTTGGGGTTCGGCATCAAGCCGCGGGGACCGAGCACACGGGCGATCTTGCGCACCTCTTTCATCGCGTCCGTGGTCGAGATCGCCACGTCAAAGTCGGTCCAGCCATTCTTGACCTTCTCGATCAGGTCTTCGTAGCCGACCTCCTCCGCGCCCGCTTCCTTCGCCTCATCGGCGTGCGTACCGGCCGCGAACACGATCACGCGGACCGTCTTGCCGGTACCATGCGGCAGATTGACAGTCCCGCGCACGGTCTGGTCGGACTTCTTGAAGTCCACGCCGAGGCGCATCGCGATTTCCACTGTCTCGTCAAATTTCGCATTGGCGTTGGCCTTCACGAACGCCACCGCCTCCTCTAGGCTGACCAACCCCGTCGGGGCCTTCTTCAGCACATCGCTATAACGTTTGCCATGTTTTGCCATGATCCGTGTCCCCTTCTTAGTCAACCACCTCGATACCCATATTGCGCGCGGTACCTTCGATCATCCGCATCGCGGCCGCCTCGTCAGAGGCATTGAGGTCTGCCTTTTTGATCTCAGCGATCTTGCGGACCTGCTCGCGCGTGACTTTACCGACCTTGTCGCGGTTGGGGACCCCGGAGCCCTTGGCCAACCCTGCTTCCTTCTTCAGCAGCGTGGAAGCGGGCGGGCTCTTGAACACGAGGGAAAAACTGCGGTCCGCATACACCGTGATGATCACGGGGATAATCAGGCCCGCCCTGTCTTGGGTCTTGGCGTTAAACTCTTTGCAGAACGCCATGATGTTGACGCCTTGCGAGCCCAACGCGGGGCCCACCGGCGGCGCAGGATTCGCCGCACCTGCGGGAATCTGCAGTTTCACGATACCCGTGACTTTCTTCGCCATAACTTTTACCTACTGTGTCTGTCGCGGCCCTCCCGGCATCCCCACCGGTACGGACGGACCGCAGTTGACGAGCCGCCGCCGCGCTTCCGACGCGACGGGACCGGCCTAACGGCTACGTGTTCTCGTTGACCACGCGCTCGATCTGCCAATACTCCAGCTCGACCGGAGCGGAACGTCCGAAGATCGCTACAGAGACCTTCAGCTTGCCCCGGTCGGGATCCACCTCATCGACGGTACCGCTGAAGCTCATGAACGGACCGTCAATGATCTTTACGGCATCGCCCGGCTCGAACTGAACCTTGGGCTTGGCCTTTTCCTTGTCCGTGTCCACCGTCTGATTGATGATCGCATCAACCTCGTCGGCGGGAAGCGGCATCGGACGTTCGCCGCCAATAAAACCGATCACACCCGGCGTCTCTTTAAGGAACCGCCAGGTGGGTTCCAGCATGTTGCGCTCCCCATCGTAGAGCGCCAGGTTGATCAACACATAACCCGGGAAGAACTTGCGAGTAACGGTGGTTTTGACCCCGTTCTTGACCTCGGAGACCTTCTCGGTGGGAATCATGACCTCGCCAATGAACTCCCCCATCTCCTCGATCCGCACCCGCGCTTCAATCGAACGCTTGACCTTCTGCTCCTGACCGGTCAGGGTGTGAAGCACAAACCATTGTTTTGTCATGGACGGCCTCCCCGCGTTAGGCATGGATCAACTGCAGGAAAAACATGATGGTTTTGTCGCAGCACAGCACCACCACGGCCAAGATCACGATGAACGTAATCACGACGACCGTCGAATCGACCAACTCTTGGCGGTCAGGCCAAGAAATCTTTTTGAATTCGACCCCGACATCGCCGAGATACGCCCCCAGACTCTGGATGATTTGCTTTACGTTGCTCATGTCCTAAGACCCTTCGGTCACTCCGCTCTCAAAACACGAAAACCTGTTGCCGCTCCCCCGCGGGAACGGCGACAGATACCCGTTCTAAACTGGCAGGCCAGGAGGGACTCGAACCCCCAACGCCCGGTTTTGGAGACCGGTACTCTGCCAAATTGAGCTACTGGCCTAAAAACTCCTTCGAGAGACGACTACCTCGTTTCGCGGTGCAATGTACGCTTCCTCTCCGTCGGGCAGAACTTCTTCATCTCCAGACGGTTGGTCGTCGTACGCTTATTGCGCGTCGTCGTGTAATTGCGGCGCTTGCACTCGGTGCACGCTAAAATGGCTAATTCTCTCGGCATACCCGCCTCTTTGCTTCTGTCTTGACCCCGTGCCGCATCCGGGACGCCGAAGCGCCCCGGACGGACACGCTCACAGGAAGCTCACTTACTTCACAACTTTAGATACCGTACCCGCGCCGACCGTGCGGCCGCCTTCACGAATGGCGAAACGCATCTTGTCTTCCAGCGCGACAGGCGAGATCAACTTCACGGAGATCGAGATGTTGTCGCCCGGCATGACCATCTCCACGCCCTCGGGCAGCGTGATGTCGCCCGTGACGTCGGTCGTGCGGATGTAGAACTGCGGACGGTAGCCCTTGAAGAACGGCGTGTGGCGGCCGCCCTCTTCCTTGCTGAGGACGTACACCTCGCCGTTGAACTCGGTGTGCGGCGTGATCGAGCCCGGCTTGGCCAGAACCTGACCGCGCTCGACCTCTTCCTTCTTCGTGCCGCGCAGCAGGCAGCCGACGTTGTCGCCGGCCTGGCCCTGATCCAGCAGCTTGCGGAACATCTCGACGCCCGTGCAGGTCGTCTTGACGGTCGGACGCAGGCCGATGATCTCGACCTCATCGCCCACCTTGACGAGACCGCGCTCGACACGGCCGGTCACCACCGTGCCGCGGCCTTCGATCGAGAACACGTCTTCGATCGGCAGCAGGAACGGCTTGTCCAGCGCGCGCTGCGGCTCGGGAACGTAGCTGTCCAGCGCGTTCATCAGATCGGTGATGCACTGGCAGGCCGGGTCATCCGCGCTCGTGGCCTTGGTGGCCGGCAGCGCCGACCCGCGCACGATCGGAATGTCGTCGCCAGGGAACTCATACTTCGAAAGCAGCTCGCGGATCTCCATCTCGACGAGGTCCAGCAGCTCGGCATCGTCAACCAGGTCCACCTTGTTCAGGAAGACCACGATCGCTGGCACGCCGACCTGGCGCGCCAGCAGGATGTGCTCGCGGGTCTGCGGCATCGGGCCGTCCGCCGCGCTCACGACCACGATCGCGCCGTCCATCTGCGCGGCGCCGGTGATCATGTTCTTGACGTAGTCGGCGTGACCGGGGCAGTCCACGTGGGCATAGTGGCGGTTCTCGGTGCCGTACTCGACGTGCGAAGTAGCAATCGTCAGAATCTTGGTGGGGTCGCGGCGACCCGCAGACTCGGAGGCCTTCGCCACCTGATCATAGGAAATCGGGGCGCAAAAGCCCTTAAGGGACTGAACGTTGGTGATCGCTGCGGTCAGCGTGGTTTTGCCGTGGTCGACGTGGCCGATCGTGCCAACGTTGACGTGCGGCTTCTCGCGAACAAATGTCTCTTTCGCCATTTTGGGTTTCCTCCTGTGAGTAGTGACAAAAAGTCCATCGTCAAAGCTGGAGCCAACAAGCAGAATCGAACTGCCGACCTCTTCCTTACCAAGGAAGTGCTCTACCTACTGAGCTATGTTGGCCCTATCCATCGCCCCGCGCGGGGCAAAAAACCCCTTGCCCAACACCTCGGCATCTCCAGGCAATCCGCCGAGCCATTGTGCAGGAGTCCACTAAACCTTGCCAATGTTCGTTTCCCGCCTCCCCAAGGCACAACCCGGGGAAAAAAGAAAACCCGAACAGATTACTGAATGCCTCCGGGGATGTCAACACCGACAAAAAAAATTTGCGGGCTTTTTGCGCGGATTCTTGTTGAAGGACTTTCCCCAAAAAATCGGGGGCAATTATATCTAAGTCCTTGAAAACAAAGGGCATGCGTCTCTGACGGGCGCGCCTGAAAGTGAAAAAGTGGTTTTCCTTCGCCGGTTCTGCCAAAATGGCGGTTCAACCAAAAACCAAAAACCGGAAAGGAAAACCGA
>JAKJHA010000188.1 GCA_022704125.1 Verrucomicrobiota bacterium
CGATCGGCGTACCGTTTTTCCGGCCGTTGTACAGGCGGCGCGGGGAGATCGGCGCCCTGCTCAACATCAACCCGGACACGCGTGTCGTGGAGCCCGGTTTGGTCCGGGACGTGTACTGGGACAAGCCCGGCAGCGGACCGGACGGTTTCCAGGCGCAGTTTATAGCGGTCGGCGGATACTTCAGCAAAGGCGCGCTGTTGCCGCAGCCCACCTACTGGTTGCGTGCGGTTAGCAACGATATCCTCTTCCACCTGCCCGGCGGCGGCTCGGTGCTGCCGCAACCGGCATGGCCGTGGTTCGAGTCGGTGACGGCGACGGGGACACGTCTTGAGGTCCAAAAGGGGGTCGAACCGGTGCTCAGTGACGACGCCACCCACTACATCTACACGAGTACCAACAGTTCGTTGGCGACATTGCGCTATTCGCCCCTGACCGGCATCTTCAAGGGCTCGTTCAATCAGTACTACGATTATGACAGCGGCGGGAAGCTGATACACAAGGTGGTGAAAACCCCGTTCGCGGGCGTGATGCTCCAGACGCGCCCCGAGTGGCTTGGGTCAGTAGGGCTGGGGCACTATCTGGTGCCGGAAACCAATCCGGCGTTCAGGGCCCTGCGCATCAAACACTCCTTCTGGATAGAACTCGTCGACTACTAGGCGCTCCCCTGTAAGTGTGGTTTCGGGTTGAGCGTTGGGCGTTCATTGATCATTCACTTCGAGGAGGGAGCGGTACTGCGTCGACCATCAGGCGCACCTGCCGCACACGATTCGCGCCGACGAACTTCTTTACTGCCTTCTCGATCTGCGGCAGATGCGTGCGGCGGAGTTCGAACAGTTTGATCGAAGAGGTCACATAGACGAAGAGAATGCCGTTCTCCCACTTGCCGGGACGCGCCACACGCGCCACTTCAGGCGGTACCAGCGTGGGCCACGCACGGTTTAAATCATCCAGCCAAGGCGTCTCATTGATCTTCAGGCGCTTGAGCACCTGCTCGATCATCGCCGCGAATGGCGTGGGCTCCATGCGCGTTTCGGGCGGGTCGGCATCGATCGGCAGTCCGGGTACCGCGCGCCGGAATAGTTCGCCCACGCGGCGGTTGCGCTCTTTGTCGCGCGGCGTGAGTGTACGGCGCGCCCCCTTCGGTTGCACCATGAAGTCGGCTTCATCCGGGGTGTTGTCGAACATGTCGGGTTCATCCCCACTTTCGTCGGGCTCTTTAAACGGAGGTTTGCCTTGTCGCATGCAGAAAGTATATCATACCGTTTTGAAAAAGGAGATTCGCAGATGAAAAAAGGCAACATGCTGATCGCCCAGAGCGGCGGCCCCTCGATGGTCATCAACCAGAGCTTGGTCGGCGCGGTGTTAACGGCCCGGGACGGCGGCTCTGTCGGCAAGATTTTCGGGGCGCTGCATGGCATCCAAGGCATTCTCGACGAGCGCTTCATTGACCTGCGCAAAGAGAGCCGCGCCACGTTGGAGGCGGTAGCCCAAACCCCTGGGTCGGCGCTGGGGTCGGTGCGGCGCAAACCGACGCCTGAAGACTGTCAGGCCATCTTCAAAGTCTTGCGTAAACTCGATGTCCGCTACTTCTTCTACATCGGCGGCAATGATTCAGCCGAGACCGTACACATCATCAACGAGGAAGCGGTGAAAGCGGCGTACGGCATCAGTTGCTTCCATATCCCCAAGACCATCGATAACGATCTCCGCGAGAATGACCACACGCCGGGTTATGGCAGCGCCGCGCGTTTTGTGGCCTGCGCGGTGAAAGGCGACGATCTGGATAATCGCGCGCTGGGCGGCGTGAAGATCGATGTCATCATGGGCCGGCACGCAGGATTCCTGACAGCTGCGTCAGCTTTGGCGCGCACGGAGAAGGATGACGGCCCGCACTTGATCTACCTGCCGGAACGCGCGTTCAGTATGGATCGGTTCGTCAAAGACGTGAAGGCCATGATGAAGCGTCACGGACGCTGCGTGGTTGCCGCCTCCGAAGGCATCACCGACCGGGCCGGCACGCCGATCGTCGCGGCCTATACGCAAGAGGTCGATTCGCACGGCAACGTACAGCTCAGCGGCACCGGCGCGCTGGGCGACCTGCTGGCCAAGGTGCTCAAGGAGCAGGCGGGAATCAAGCGGGTGCGCGCCGACACGTTCGGCTACCTGCAGCGCTCCTTCCCCGGCATCGCTTCGGAGACCGACTCGCAGGAGGCGCGTCAAGTCGGGATCGCCGCCGTCAAGGCTGCGGTCGAGGATCAAATCGCGAGCGGCTCGATCGCCATCAAGCGCCGCAACACGAAGGCGTACAAGGTGGACTTCGTGGTCGTCCCGCTGCGCAGCGTGGCGCGCGAGACACGCCACATGCCGGCGGCCTTCATCAACAAAGCCGGCAACGATGTCACGCAGGCGTTTGTGGACTATGCGCGGCCGCTGGTCGGTCCGCTGCCCGTCTGCACGCGCTTCGCGCAACTTCGCGCGTAACCCGGAGGAAAAGCCGTATGGACGTGATCGATAACTTATCGCTCGATCCCGCGACGGGAGATGAAGCCCTGTCGCGCACGGAGCTGCAGATCGAGCAGGAGAAACTTAAGCTTGAGCGCGAGCGCATCCTGCTTGAGCGCGAGCGTTTGGAAGCTGTCCGCGAACGCGTGCAGGCACAGAAGGGCCTGCACACCGATCAGAACGGGCGACTCGCCGTGAAGCTTTCGACGCTGGTTCTGGTTTCGATCATCTGCACGCTGGTCGGTGGCATCTTGGGCGCGTTCTCCACCTCGACGCATCTGGACCGGCGCAACACCGCGCGCCTGCAAGAGGTGATGCAGACTTTGGCCGCTTCTTCACCTGCCACCATCGATGTGACCACCAACACCACTGAAACCGCCGCATCGGAAATGCCGGCTTGGCTGAAAGCCATGAAGCCCAAAGGTGCGCACGCCGGCATTTCGCTGGTCGTAATCCACTGAGAAGCAGGAGGGACGATGTCTTTTTTCAAAGCCTATGACATGCGCGGCGAGTTCGGACGGGACTTTGATCTCGACACCGTCTACCGCATCGGACGCTGGTTGCCGCATGTGCTGGACGACGCACGGCGTTGGCTGATCGGACGCGATGCGCGCCTTTCGTCGCCCGCCGTGCGCGACGCGCTGTGCCGCGGCTTGACCGAGGCTGGCTGCGCAGTGGACGACATGGGGCTGGCCACCACGCCGATGGTTTACTTCTTCACCGCGCGCGAAGGTTATGACGCTTCGGTGCAGATCACGGCCTCGCACAATCCGGCCTCGCACAACGGCATGAAGGTCTCGCGCGCCGGTGCCCGGCCCGTGGGCTACACGAGCGGTCTCGCCGAGTTGGAGGCGAAGGTCGCGTCCGGCGAACTGCCGCCAGCCGCGGCGCAACCGGGTGCCCGATGCGAGGTCGACTACCGCGATGCTTTTATCGAGTGGATGTCCGCCTTTCGCGCCGACCTGAGTGGACTGCGCTATGCGGTCGACTGCTCCGACGGCGTCGTGGGATTGTTCATCCACGACCTGTTGGGCGACGGCCCGATCTATCTCAACGACGTGCCCGACGGCACCTTCCCGCACCACTCGCCGAATCCGCTGGAGGCGGCGAGCCGCGAACAACTCGCTCAGGTGGTGCGTGCGCAACAGCTTGACGTCGGCGTGATCTTTGACGGCGATGCCGACCGCGTGATGTTCGTGGACGAGACCGGTGCCTTTGTACAGCCGGACTACCTGATCCCGATCATCGCACGCACATTCCTTAAGCGCGAACCCGGCGCGACCGTCATCCACGATGTGCGAACCTCGCGCGGCGCGATTGAGGCGCTGCAAGCCGACGGCGCGAACACTGTGATGGGCAAGGTCGGACACGCCTTCGCCAAGGTGTTGCTGCGCGAGACCGGTGCGGTGTGTGGCGGCGAGTTAGCCGGCCACTACTACTTCCGTGACTTTTTCTGCTGTGACTCCGGCGAGTTGGCCGCCTTGCTGGTACTGGCGGCTCTGGCCGACGCCAAACGCCGGGGCGTGAGCTTCAGTACCCTTATGGCACCGATCTGCCGCTACGCCAACTCCGGCGAGTTGAACTACCGCATCGCCGATAAAGACCGGGCGATTGAAGCTGTGCTCGCGGCTGCCGGGACTTGGAGCGACGACGCCATCCGCTGCGAGATAGATGGCGTGCGCCTCGATGACGCCGACGGCTGGTTCAGCGTGCGCAAATCAAATACCGAACCCTACCTGCGCCTGATTGTCGAGACGCGGGACGCAACGCTCTTGCGTGAACGGCTGGATGTGCTGGAGGCAGCTCTGGCCCCCTTCATGGACAAAAATACGTGAGGAACGATGCTGGATGTTGCCCATATCTCTTTTGCTTACAGCACACGCCCGATCCTGAAGGACATCACGTTTGACGTGGCGCCCGGCGAAATCGTCGCTTTGACCGGCCCCAACGGGGCAGGCAAGACGACGCTCCTGAAACTTCTGGCATGTCTCCTAATGCAGGATGTCGGTACCGTGCGGTTGCACGGGATCGACACACTGCAACGGCCCATCAAATACCGCCGCACCATTGGTTACCTGTCCGCGCACAATCCGCTCTACAACGACATGACCGTGGAGGAGTATCTGACCTACCGCGTACGTTTGAAGGGCGAACGCACCATGCGTGTGCGGCGGCGCGTCAACGAAGCCTTGTCTGTAGGAGACCTTGCCGACGTACGCGACACACGCATCGGCCTGCTTTCCCATGGATATCGCAAGCGCGTTGGTCTGGCGGACGCCTTGAGCACGTTCCCCAAGCTGCTGTTGTTGGATGATCTCTTGGCCGGGCTTGACCGCCCCCAGCGTGCGGCGTGTGGCGCGGCGTTGTCGGCCGCTTCATTGCGCGCGGCGGTCATTGCGACAGGCCACGAACTCGATGAGATGCTGAACTGGTGCACGCGCGTGATGGTACTGAACCACGGTCGCATCGTGGCTATGTTCCGTACCAGTGATTTTGACAGGGCCGAATTGCTCGAACGGATCGACACGCTCCTGACTGCCCCAGACGACGCACAGGAGGTCACGGTATGAAGGCGATCCGAGTAATCTGGTTGCGTGAAGTTCGTGCCTTCCGAGGAACATTCTCCTGCGGTGTGCCAATGGTAGCGTTTCTGGTGGTTTACGGATGGACGTTCGTGATGATGCTGCGCAACAATGAAGGCAGCGTGTTGCAGATCCAGAGCGTCTGGGGCCTGTCGGTCGCGCCTTGGCTACCGATCCTGTGCGCCGTG
>JAKJHA010000189.1 GCA_022704125.1 Verrucomicrobiota bacterium
ATCCAGCACGGCCAGCGGACTCAGCAGGTCGAGCTGCCGTGCGTTCCCCGCCACATCTGCCTGCAAGCGTTCCAGCCGCAACCGGCATGCCCGCTCCAGCCGCCGCGCGTTGTCATCGATACGCGCGCGAGTCAGATGCATGAGTCCCTCACGCACCACGCGCAAACGCCCATGTGCGTGCTCGGTTCGCTGCCGCCCCTCCCGAACGCGCAGAGCGGCCGCATGGCCCATGCGCATCGCCAGTGTATCGACCTGCTGGGCACGGCGTTCGACAAGTAGCAACGGCTGCTGGAAAAAACGCGAAGAGCGCGCGGTCACCACGCGCATACGCAGCGCCGTGACCTGCCGGAGCAACGCCTGCCGCAAGGCGCGCATATGCTGCGCGAGAAGCTGCTCCCACTCCTGCTTTGTAGTCACCGCCATTTCGGCTGCGGCCGACGGGGTCGGCGCACGCAGATCCGCCGCAAAATCACACAGCGAAACGTCGGTGTCGTGTCCCACGGCGGAGATCACGGGAATCGCCGATTCGGCAACCGCGCGCGCCACGCACTCTTCGTTGAACGCCCACAAATCCTCCAGGCTGCCGCCGCCGCGACCGACGATCAAAAGATCCGCCGGCCATGCACTATCGGAACCGCAGGCTCGGTTGAAGAGACGCACAGCCGCCGCGATCTCCTGCGCCGCGCCAGCCCCCTGCACCCTGACCGGCGCCAGACGGATGTGCAGGTTCGGGAAGCGCCGTCCCAGAACGGTCACCATGTCATGAATCACGGCACCGGTGGGCGACGTCACGATGCCGATGCGCTGCGGCAATACGGGCAGGGGCTGTTTGCGCGCTGCATCAAAAAGTCCTTCCGCTTCCAGCTTCCGCTTCAACTCCAGAAAGCGCTGCATCAGGTCGCCAGTTCCCAACGGCTCGATCTTGCGCACGATCAACTGATACTGACCGCGACCTTCAAAAACCGTGATCTCGCCATAGGCGCGGACGCGCTGTCCATCCTCAAGGCGGGTGCCTGCCGCCACCCCCGACCGCGAACCCGCGAAAAGAACCGCGTTCAATTGGGCACCGGCGTCCTTCAGGCTGAAATAGGTATGACCCGAAGAGTAGACCTTAAAGTTTGAGATCTCGCCCTCGACCCAGACGCGGCCGACCTCGTCTTCCAATGTCTGCTTGATTAGACGCGTCAGCTCGGAGATCGAATAGACTCTGCGCCCCGCTATCTCCACATCAGCCCCCCTCGCCCGGCAGCGTCCGGTCCGCCTCACTCGTTTCCCGGTAGCGGTAAGCCGTGATGCTGAGCGCACGGCCAGTGGTGCGGTCAAGCTCCAGTACGGCACCTTCAAGCACGCAGGGACCGCTCGCGACCTCAAAGCGGGACGGCATGCCTGTCGTAAACTTCCTGAGGACCGGTGCGATCTCGCGGCCGATCACCGAGTAAGCCGGTCCCGTCATGCCGAGATCCGTCATGTAGGCCGTGCCCTTGGGCAACAACACAGCGTCGCTAGTCTGGACATGCGTGTGCGTACCGACCACAGCGGCCACCCGGCCATCCAGATGGTGGCCCATCGCAACTTTTTCCGAGGTCGCCTCGGCATGAAAATCCACGATGACCGGCACGTTGCGCGGCAGCGTGTTGAGCAACGCATCCATCGCGCGGAACGGGCAGTCCGCCGGATTCATGAAAACGCGCCCGAGCAGGCTGACAACCGTTAGCGGCCCCAGCGCGGTCTGCACGGTCACGGAGCCTTGCCCCGGCGTGCCGGGCGGAGAATTCACGGGGCGAATTAACCTTTTCTCGCCGCCGATTGTGTTTTCCAGATCGCGCTGACCCCATGCATGGTCGCCCATCGTGATCACATCCGCGCCCGCCGCAAAAATCTCTTGGGCCAACGCCATGGTGATGCCGCTGCCCGCCGCCGCGTTCTCGGCGTTGACCACCACGGCATGCACCGCGCTCTCCGCGCGTAACCGCTTCACGACCTCGCGGAACACACGTCGCCCAGGGCTGCCCACAACATCTCCTACCAACAAAACCTTCATGCTCTGATTCACATCCTCTCTCGCACGACCGCCTCCGCGCCTCACTACTTCGCAAACTCGACACAGCGCTTCTCGCGCACCACCACGACCTTGATCTGACCGGGGAACTGCATCGTCGAGGAGATCTGCTGACTGATCTCGCGCGCCATCAGCATCGCATCATTATCGCTCACTTCGTCGGGCTCGACAATCACGCGCACCTCGCGGCCGGCCTGCACAGCGAAGGTCTTTTTGACCCCCTCGAAGCTGTTGGCAATCGCTTCCAACTTCTCCAGCCGCTGCACGTACACACCCATGGTTTCTGAACGGGCGCCCGGACGTGCACTTGAGATCGCATCGGCCGCCGCGCACAACACGCCGTAAATCCCCTCGGCTGGCACATCCTCGTGATGCGCGGCGACGCCGTTGACCACCTCTGGTGCCTCGCCATGCTGCTTGAGAAACTCCGCGCCGATCACCGCATGCGCACCCTGCGTTTCATGGTCCAGCGCCTTGCCGATGTCGTGGAAGAACCCCACGCGACGCGCGATCGCCGGGTCCGCGCCCATCTCCGCCGCCATCATGCCCATCAGGTGGGCGACCTCAACCGAGTGCCGCAACACGTTCTGCGTGAAGCTGGTGCGGAACTTGAGGCGTCCCACGCAGCGCAGCAGTTCATTGGGAACCCCCTGCACCTGCGCTTCGTAAGCGGCCGATTCACCCGCCTCGAAAATGGTCTTATCCATGCTATCGGATACATTCTGCACGACCTCTTCGATGCGGGCCGGGTGGATGCGCCCGTCCGACACGAGTTGCTCAAGCGACTGCCGCGCGATTTCACGCCGCACCGGGTCAAAGCCGGAGATGACGACCGCCTCCGGCGTGTCATCGATCAGCATGGTGACCCCTGTGACGGCTTCGAGCGTCCGGATGTTGCGTCCCTCGCGTCCGATGATGCGTCCCTTTACGTCATCGCTCGGCAGCGGTACCGTGCAGGTCATCATCTCGCCAGCGTGCGCCAGAGCGAACCGTTGCACGGCGGTCGCGACGATACGGGCGGCCTCGCGGTCCGCCGTTTCCTTGGCTTCCTCCTGCGCACGGCGGATCAAACTACCGGCTTCGCTGCGGAACTCCTGTTCGGCATTCTGGCGCACCTCTTTACGGGCCTCCTCGTGCGTCATTCCGGCCAATTTCTGTAAGCGTTGTTCTGCTTCGGCCCAGCGTTTATCCGCCTCGGCGCGGCGGTTTTGCGCATCCTCCGTCCGGCGCTGCGCCTCTTCCTGTTTCTGTGTGACGGCCTGCTCCTTCTTCTCCAGCAGGATCGCTTTTTTATCCATGTTTTCTTCACGGATCGTCAGGCGCTCCTCGATGTCTTGCAACTCCCTACGGCGGGCCTTGGTGCTCTTTTCAAACTCTTCGCGCGCTTTGACGACCTCCGCGCGCGCCAGAATATCAGCTTCCTTCAGGCGATTCTTGACCTCGCCTTCCGCCTCTGTCAGTCTGAGCTGCGCCTGTTTCTCAATGGCGTCCGCCTGCCAACGGCCGACCAGTCCACGCAATGCATATCCGCCAAGCATGCCGGCCAACCCGAACAAGAGTCCGACCGTGGCATCGCTCACATCGTACCACGTAAAGTTTGTCATAACAGAATCCTAACGCGTTTCCGCCTATTATCATCCACATCCGTGACCGCACAAGCATCGGCACAACCGGTCACGGGTCCATTCACACACGATCTTAACCTTTTTAACGCGCCGCTTCAACCCCATCTGTATTGACTTCCCGGCCGAAAATGCGACAATCGACACATGAAAACCATGTTTGTTTCGCTGTTGATCGCCGTTGGATTCTTGGCTGTTCCCCCCGTTTCCGCGCAGACGCCGAACCAAGACGAGGCCAAACGGGGTATCATCGATTGGCAGCCGACGAAGACCGACACTTGGAAGCGCTTCACGCGCCATCATTTCACGGTGGACGGCAAACAGTGCTGGGTGGCGGTTCCGCCCAATCCACGCTCCGGTAATCCGTGGGTCTGGTGCATGGAGTTCCCCACGGCATTTGACGACCGCACCGGCGTCGTGCCGCTGGTGGAGAACGGCTTCTACTACGCCTATATGAATGTCGGCAACACCTTCGGCAGTCCGGCTGCGCAGGAGCATTTCGACCGCTTTTATGAGCACATGACCGCCAAGGGGCTCAGTCCGCGTGTCTCGCTGATCGGTGTCAGCCGCGGCGGTCTCTACGCATACCGGTTTGCCTCCCGCAACCCCGCGCGCGTTGTCTGCATCTATGGCGATGCGCCGGTCTGCGACTTCAAAAGCTGGCCCGGCGGCAAGGGTAAAGGTAAGGGCAGCAGCGGTGACTGGCAAAGCCTACTGAAACACTACGGTTTCAAGGACGAGGCGGAAGCTCTGGCGTATCCCGGCAATCCGGTTGACACCCTCGCGCCCTTGGCCGCAGCCAACATCCCGTTGATTCATGTAGTCGGCGACACCGATGACGTTGTGCCGGTCGAAGAGAACACGGCGGTGATCGAGCAGCGTTACAAGGCTTTGGGCGGCACGATCACTGTCTTCCACAAGCCTGGCGTGGGTCATCATCCGCACGGCCTTGATGATCCCGCGCCTGTAGCCGAGTTGATCCAGACCTACACGACGCGCCGGGATACCGAGAAACGTCAGTGACGCAAATCAACACCGACATCTTGCTGGTGGCCGTGAATGCGCGTTACAGCCATTGCGCGTTCGCCGCGCGATCGCTGATCGCCAATCTGGGCGTACTCGCGCCGCGCGCCGACCTGCTGGAGTGTGATCTGGAGATCACGCCGCTGCAGCTTGCCCAGCGCATCCTTGCTTATTCGCCGCGCGTGGTCAGTTTCACAACCTACCTTTGGAACGTGCGCCTCGCCGAGGCGACCGCGCGCATCCTGCGCAGGGTGTCGCCCAGCGTGCGCCTTGTAGCCGGCGGCCCCGAACTTACCGCCGACTACCCGCACGCCGACCTGTTCGACACCGTGATCGTGGGGGAGGGCGAATCCGCCTTCCGCGCCTTCTGTGAAAGCGTGCTGACCAATGGCGACGACGCTCCGTTCCCTGCTGTCGTGATCAAGGATACGGGCGAAAACCCCGCCACCCTCGCGCTGCCTTACGATCTCTACACCGACACCGACCTCGCCCAGCGCACTATCTATGTTGAGACGAGCCGCGGCTGCCCGTTCTCCTGCGCCTACTGTACATCGGCTGGTACC
>JAKJHA010000190.1 GCA_022704125.1 Verrucomicrobiota bacterium
TTCGGCGAGCCGCGGGATGAGACGTGGGATCTCGCGATCGACACCATGCCGGAACTCGCCGAGCGGGTGTTGTCGTAAACGTTCAACTTTCAACGGAGCCCGGTAAAGGGTATACTCCTAACATCTAATCTAATCGAGGAGAGCGATGTGAATTGGGCGCTGTTCGGGAGTACCTTTGCGTTGATTTTTTTGGCGGAGTTGGGCGACAAGACCCAACTGGCGGTGATGAGCCAATCGGCTGCGTCGTCGGCGAAATGGACCGTTTTCGCCGCCGGGGCATCGGCGCTGATCACCTCGACGGCGATCGGCGTGCTGGCGGGCGATCTGGTGCGGCGTTTTGTGCCTGATGAGCGCTACATCAAGTGTGCTGGCGGCGTGTTGTTCCTGATTTTCGGCGGACTGATGCTGCGGGAGGTCTTTTTCCCACGTCGGCAGGTGGTCGCGGCACCGGCATGTGAAATCTCCACGATCACCGATTGGATGGGACGCTTCGTGATCCAGCAGGCGGCGACCTTTGAGCGGGCTGCGTTTGAGGATTACGAGGCACTGGCGGCGCGTTCGCTTGACCCCGAGGAAAAAACGGTTTTTGAGCGGTTGGCGTTGGAAGAGCGTTGGCACCACGAGGCGATGCTGGGCGCGTTGGCCACGGGTGCCGAACGCGACTTGCCGATCACGCAGGAGATGGCCGATGCGCTACCTGCGGTGTCGGATCTGATACAGGATGCTGCTAAAGCGTCTCAAGGGGTCGAGCACGCGATTGAGCATGAGCGTGCGATGGCGCAGTTCTACCGGATACTCTCCGAGAAGAGTACGATTCCGCGCCTGCGCGAGACCTTCGCGGCTCTGGCTGTGGCAGAGGAGAATCACGCGCAACGCTTGATGGCACTGAGAAAAAAATGAGCGATTGGATCGATATCCGGAAAGACGAGCGGCATGTGGCGCGTGAGCGCGAGAAGGCACGTGCGCTGCGCAAGAGCGAATGGTGGCAGCGTCAGATTCAGAAGGGCGTCTGCCACTATTGCGGACAGCAGGTTGGCGCGGCCGCGCTGACGCTCGATCACGTGGTGCCAGTCGCGCGTGGCGGCACCAGCACCAAAGGCAATGTCGTGCCGGCGTGCAAGGCGTGCAACGCTGAGAAGAAATACCTGACGCCAGCGGAACGGATTCTCGCGGAGTTGGAGCGGACTGCGGACGGAGAGGGGGAGGCAGCACCGTGAGCGAACGCAAACGGCTGGTGGTGGTTGAGCCGCACGGCTTCTGCTCCGGCGTTGCGCGGGCGGTGCAGACGGCCGAGGCGTTGCTTGCGCGCTATCCCGGCGAGACGATCTGCTGTCTCAACGAGATCGTACACAATCAACTGGTGGTCGGGCGGCTGTCCGATTTGGGGATGCGGTTCGTCAAATCGGTCGACGAGGTGCCGGAGGGGGCGCGATTGCTCTTTTCTGCGCATGGCGTGGCACCGGCCGTGGTGGCGCGTGCGGCGGCGCGGCAGTTGCGCACGATTGATGCGACCTGCCCGTTTGTCGCCAAGGTGCATGCAGCGGTGCGGCGCTTCGCGGCGCAGGGAGCCTGCGTGATCTGTATTGGACATCGCCAGCATGAAGAGGTGATCGGCGTGGCCGGTGAGGCGCCGGAGCGGGTGCGGATCGTCGAGAACGCGGCCGAGGCCGAAGCGCTGGCGGTACCGCCGGATGTGCCTGTAGCAGTGGTGGCGCAGACCACACTGGGCGGCGAGCAGTTGGATGCGGTCATGGCGGTGTTGCGTCGGCGTTTTCCTGCGTTGCTCCAGTCGGCGGCGACGGATGTTTGCTATGCTACGCGCAACCGTCAGCAGGCGGTGAAGGTGCTGGCCGACCACTGCGCGCGTGTGCTGGTGCTGGGTTCCGCCAACAGTTCGAACAGCCAGCGGCTGGTCGAAACCGCCCGCGCGGCCGGTGCGGTCGCGGAGTTGGTCAGCACGCTGGAGCAGATTGACGGGCTTGACCTCGCGGCAGTGCACGAGATCGGGCTGACCAGCGGCGCATCCACCCCCGAATCGTTCCTTGATGCAGCGGTGGCGCGGCTGCGTGAGCGTTACGGATTCCCGGCACCTGAAAGGCTGATGGCGGTCGAGGAAGACTCGTTGGTCTTCAGGCTGCCGCGCAGCAGCGCAACAGCGCTGAGTTAGCAGTTAGGATTTAGGATTTAGGAGTTTAGTCCCTCCGCGCAACGCGCGGAAGGCGGCTCGCGAGGACGCTCGCCCTCCAGTGCCTGTGATCCGGGCTCGCGCAGCACCGGGAGGGACGAGCGTCTGCTCGTCCGGCGGCGTAAACGCCGCCCACAGAACTTGAACGCCGAACGCCGGACGCTGAAGTGAAAAAATCCTAAATCCCAAATCCCAAATCCTAAATTTTTTTGTCCTCGTTCCGTTCGAGGTCGTCGGTTGTTGTCACGTGCGGCGGCGTTTGTGCGATGGCGGGATCTTGAGGATGCCGCGGTATTTGGCGATGGTGCGGCGTGCGACGGTGATGCCCTGCTCGGCCAGCTTCTCCTCGATCGCTTGATCGGAAAGCGGTGCCGCCGGGTCTTCGGCCTGTACGATACGCATGATCTGATCCTGCACCGTCTTGTTGGAGACGGCCACGCCGTCCTTGCCCTTCAAGCCGGGCGTGAAGAAGAATTTCATTTCGAACAGGCCAACCGGCGTGCGCATGTACTTGTTGGCGACGGTACGGCTGACCGTGGTTTCATGTACGCCCACTTTCTTGGCGACTTCGGCCATGGTCATGGGGCGGAGGGCCTCGATGCCCTTGTGCAGGAAGTCGGTCTGGGCGTCGACAATCTCCTGTGCGATCTTGCGGATGGTTTCTTGGCGTTGATGGATGCTGCGGATCAGAAATGCGCCGGCCCTGATGCGTTCGCGGATGTAGGACTTGGTCTCGGCTGAAACGCTCTCATCTTCCAGCAACTTGCGGTAATGCGTGCTGATACGGATATGCGGCAGTTGGCCGTTGTCCACTCTGGCTACAAAACGCCCTTTTTCCCAGGTCACAAAAACTTCCGGCTCGACGTATTCCGTCACCTCGCTTTCAAAGGATCGTCCTGGGCGGGGATTGAGGCTGCGCACCAACGCGATTACCTGCGCCAACTCATCGCGGTTGAGCGCGAGTGCCTTGCAGAGAAAACCTTCATCGCGCTCGCCGAGTTTCTCCAGATGCTTATCGATCAACAGGCGCGCCTCGTCCTCCCACGGCGAATCTTCTACAAGGGCGAGTTGTTGCAGGAGACACTCGCGCAATGTTCGTGCGCCGACGCCGGGCGGATCGAACGACTGGATCACCTTGAGGACGCCGACGACCTCACGTTCGCTACGGCCAGTGACCATGATGATATCCGGCAAGCTGCCGGTGAAGTAGCCGTCGTCGTTGATGTTGCCGATCAGCATTACGGCCAACTCTCGGTCTTCCGGCGATATCTCGGTCAGAGCGAGCTGCTTCATCAAGTGGTCTTGCAACGAGTCTTTTTGGCGTATGGAGTCGAAAAGATACTGCCGTTTCTCTTCAGCGTCTTCGGACGATGGCGCGTTTTCCATGCCCTGCAGGAAGTAGTCGCGCCACTCGTCGTCCTGCCGCAGGATCGCGTCTACGTCGGGGTCGAAGTCGAGTTCCTTATCGGTGGGGTGCTCCTGCGGGGTTTCGGGCTGGACCTCCGACAACAAGGCTTCGGTCGGATCCTTGACGTCATCGATCGTCGGGTTGACGGCCATCTCTTTAAGGATCGCTGCACGCAACTCCATCACCGGCATCTGGAGCATCTCCAGTGATTGGCGCAGTTGCGGCGCAAGCGTCATCACCTGACGCTGCTGCTGGCTGAGACTAAGATATGGACCTGTCATGCGAGTGCCGTTCAGGAAGACGCCCATTCTCTGCAAGCATCATCCGTACCATGTTTTGTAAATGGCCTGTATCATAGTGGAACGGAGTCGCGGGAGCAAGCCTTTGCTCGGTCCACTTACCGCAGGTAGAGGAGTGATCCATTGGTCCACGGCAATTTCCACGGCTGCGTGTCGAGCCGGTGAAAATCGAATTGCAACCAGCCGTTGGTGCTGTTGAACATCAGGTTGATGTCGTTCTCGCCGGGCCGCAGGTCGCCGGGTACAAACGGCAGGTTGAGCAGTGTGTTGTCCGGCAGACCGGTGGATTGGTAGAGGATGCGCCCGTTCACGCCGATGCTAAAGGGGTAGGGTGGCGTGGGCAGGGTACCCGAGTTGCACCCCTGTTGAACGATGCGCGTGGTGTAGGAGAAGGTGACATTCGATACCATCTCAGGCGACAGCACGAAATGGAGCACGGTGTTGGAGTCTGATCCTTGCACAATGGCGCGCTCCAAATTCTTCCAGTTCGGGTCGGTGATGTAAAAGTGGTCGCCGGTCTTGTTTTCTGCGATAAACTCCCCGGCGCTGTTGTTGTCGATTCCCATTTGCCACGCGCCGCCCAGTTCCATCCAATCGAAGGATATCCATGTGGCGGGTCCGCCAACGTAACTCAGCGTGAAGGTGTTGGTGCCGCCCACAAGCTGCTCCTTGGGGATCGGCCAGAAGAAATCCTGATTGGCCCCGAGCCGGATATCCCGGCCGGTTGCGGCATTGACGGAGAAGCGCAGCTTGGCTTTTTGTCCTGCGGTGCTGGTCTGGGACGTCTTGAGGTGGAAGACATAGTTGAGGTTCGTTTGTAGATCCGTCAGTGGGATCTTCAGCGTCAGGTCGGGATGCGTCGTGTTGAGTGCGCGCGGTACGGTGTGCCACGGATCGCCGGGATGAAACACGGGGTCGGCTTCGGTCTCGACACGCAGTTCCGTCACCGCACTATTGTGCAGGCCGATCTGCACCAGCGGTTGCGGGAAGCAGAAGGCTTCGAGCACTTCTTCGTAGGAGAGCGCCCGATTCCAGACCGCGAGATGGTTGATAAGCCCCTTAAAGCTTTTGCCGGAATTGGATGCCGATGGGCTGGTGTAGCCGTCCTGAAAAGACTCCGAGCCGATTACCGTGCCTGAGCCGCTTATCGTATTGGTGACGGCAGAGGTCGTGAACTTCTGGTACAGGAGCGTGCCGTCCTCGGGCCAGAGGAAAAGCTCGACTGTGTCCGTGTTATCGGGGCCGTTGTCGGTGAGCACGGCGGCGGCATCGTACCACTTGCCGGTAATGACGTTTGAGGAGGTGCCTAGGTAAAAAGCGGTCTGTCCGACGAACATACCCAGGCGGTTGCCGCCGTCATGCCGCACGCCGAAC
>JAKJHA010000191.1 GCA_022704125.1 Verrucomicrobiota bacterium
GTACTGCCACGGTCAATGGCAAATCCGAGGATCTGGTGCTTGGGCAGTGAGATCGCCTCGGAGGGCGAGAGTTCATCCGCCACTACGATGCACGGATGCTCCACGCGCAGCGCGAGCGCGTCGCTGCCGATGCCCGACAAATTACGCAGGATGCGTTTTACGATATCACCGACATCCTGAGCGCGCTCGCGCAGATAGGAGTCGTCCATCGCATCGAAAATGGACGAGTAGGTGTCGGCAACCTGCTTGACCGCCGCTTCGGCATTACACAAGTCTTTGGTGATTTTTTCTTTGCAGGTACTCTGCAGCGACGGGTCATCGAGAATCATCAGGTGACCGTCGAAAATGGAGGCTTCATCGCCGTTAATGTGCTTTCTCAACTCCTGCGCCAGCGCATAGATCTGCGTCCGTGTCAATGCAAACGCATCCATCATGCGCGCCACTTCATGCTCGACCTGTTCCGGCTCAATCCGGTATTCCGGCACCTTATCGCTGGAACCGGCACGATACAGGAAGGCCGGCCCCATGACGAATCCACGGGAAACGGCTAGCCCGGTCAATACGCGCATCTCGTCGCGCGCAGCACCGTAAACGGCATGCGTGTCATTGCTCATCAGGAATATCAAACTTACGGGCGATCAACGCCTCTAACTCATCAAGCACATCGTGCGCCTGCGGACCAGATGCCGTGACCTTAAGCTTGGCACCGCATACGGCTTCCAATGTCATCAAAGCCATGATGCTCTTGCCGGACACGACAGTACCGTCTTTTTCGACCTCGACCTCGGCGTTGAAGCGCGATGCCACTTTAGCGAAAAGTCCTGCCGGCCGGACATGCATACCGTATTTATTCAGCAGCACGAACTCCCGGGTTTCTTTGTTTGTAGTCGTCTTGGCCACTTTTCCGCTCTCCTCTATACGGAATGGTGTCGCTTGATCCGCGACTCCAACTCGCTCACCGCGACAAATCCTGATAATCGAAGCTTGTGTTCTTGCGCCGCTGTCTCTACCAGATTCACCAGATCACGGCCTAGAGCGACGGGGATCACCAATTGCGGCACCTCTACGCCGAGAAATTCACGGCGCAAATCATCCATTCCTGTACGGTCCAACTCGGCATCGGCCTCGCCCTGCCGTTTCAGCGTCACCACCAGGTCCACCTGTTTCTCTCCGCGCACCGCTGCCACGCCGAAAATGGAAGGCACATGGATAATCCCGATCCCGCGGATTTCCATGAAGTACTGGGTCACCGGCAAGGCCGACCCCAGCAGTGTGTTGTTGCTGTCACGCCGAAACTGCGTCAGGTCATCCGCGACCAGCGCATGCCCCCGCTTGATCAGTCCCAGCGCGGTCTCGCTCTTGCCGAGCCCGGCCGCGCCCTCGATAAAGACACCGACCCCTGCCACTTCCAACATCGTTCCGTGGACTTTGCACCGCGGCGCGTGCAGTTCCTCCAACACAAAGGAGACAGAATGGATGAAGTGGCGCGTCACCATGTTCGTCCGCAACACACAGATACCATCACGCTCGGCCAGACGCTCCACCTCTGGGAAAACACGCTTGCCGCGTGTAAAAACCATGCACGGGATTTTTCTCGCAAACAACTCTTCGAAGCGCTGCATGCGCTGCGCCTCGGGCATGGACGAGAGATACTCGAACTCCGCCATGCCCACCACTTGGATGCGCTTGTGCGCAAAGTGCCGGTAAAAACCCGACAAAGCAAGGCCGGGGCGATGTGCGACAGGTTCAACGATTACCCGTCGCAGACCGGCCCGCCCCGCCACCAGCTCCAAACCGAGCCGCTCACGGCCGACCTCAAGAAATCGGTCGACCGTGACGCGCGACGGCCGGGCTTGGCTCTGTTTCGATTCCGTCATTGCTTCCTACTCGCGACCCGTGTATGCGCATGCTTGCGCTTACGTATCGTCTTGCGCAGTTGCTTTTCAACACGCGCCGCAGCCGTGTCGATCGCCGCGCGCGCGTTGTCGGCAAGCTCTTTGCTGCCGACCGCCGTCAGGTTTTTCTGCTGCGCAACGACCTGCGCCTCGTACATGTGGCGCTGCGTATCCACGACCACGCGCACACTTTCGATTTTGGGAAACTGCTCTACCAACTTGGTTGCACGGAGTTCCGCGTATCTCTTGACTCCGGGCGGTGCATCCTGTTGACGGATCGTCACTTCAATGGGCATAGGTTGCATAGGTGGCATCCTCCTTGGTTGACCCGCATGAGAGCGGGCTTGTTAGTTTGGTTACATTCTGAAATTCTGTCCGAGATAGAGACGGCGCGCCGTCTCGTCCTGTACTAAGAAGTCACTCGATCCTTCGCGCAGGATCTGGCCGTCATAAACGAGATAAGCGCGATCCACAATCGACAGCGTCTCGCGGACGTTGTGATCGGTCACAATGATTCCGAGTCCGCTGTCGCGCAGTCCCTTGACGATCTCCTGGATGTCATGTACCGCCAGCGGGTCCACCCCGCTGAACGGTTCGTCCAGCATCAGGATCGCCGGACTGCGCACCAGCGCGCGTGCAATCTCAAGCTTACGCCGTTCGCCGCCGCTCAGCGTGTAGGCGCGCTGCCGGGCGACTTTCGTCAGATTCAGGCTGGAGAGCAGTTCCTCGGCGCGCGCGCGGCGCTCGGCTCTCGTCAAATTCATGGTTTCGAGAATCGCCAGCACATTCTCCTCCACCGTCAACTTGCGGAAGGTGGACGGCTCCTGCGCCAGATAACCCAGCCCCAACCGTGCGCGACGGTAGACCGGCATACGCGTGATGTCTTGCCCGCGGAACGTGACCGTGCCGTCATTCGGGCGTACCAAGCCCACCACCATGTAAAAGGTGGTCGTCTTGCCCGCGCCGTTGGGCCCCAGCAGGCCGACGATCTCGCCACACGAGGCATGCAGCGACACGCCGTTCACGACGGTACGCGCCCCGTATTGCTTCACCAAGCTGTCAGCCTGGATATCCGGTGCTCGCTCGATGTCCTGTTCAACTGCGTCATTCATTCGTCAAATCACATTCCCTGCGGGATCAGTTTCTTGGTGTCGGCCTTGTTGAAGGTGCCCGGCGGCAGTACCACACGTCCCGGCGAAACCTCCATCCGCTCGTCATCCAGCCAGAACGTAATGCGGTTACCGGTCACCTCGCCGCCCTCGTCGCCCTGCCGCATCAGGCGGGCGTTGCCGGTCATCACGATCTGGCCTTCTTTTCTGGTGTAGACCGCCTTGTCGCAACTCGCCGACCGGTTGAGGTTGGTGATGCTCACCTTGCCGACCGCCATAATCTGTTGCACGTCGTTGGTTCCCTCCATGAACACCAGCAGACGGTCCGAGCGCATCACGAATTGCGGGTCGTCCACCACCACGTTCTCATCAAAGAGGATCACGCCCTCTTTATTGTCAAACTCAATGCGTTCGGCCGTGATCACCGCCTCGCGCTGGGGTGCCGCCTGCGCCTCGGCCTCCGCCGCCTTCGCCCCGGTTGTCTTGGCCGCGTCAGTTGCCTTGGCCGTGCCGACTTCCTTGGCCGCGTCACCGTCGGCTGCCACTGTCTGAGCGAACACGCCCGACGCCGCCAGCAAACCTGCCGCCACAATACTCATTCCCGTAAACCGTTTCAGCTTCATTAGAGTCTCCCGAAGTTGTTCCGGATGCGATGCGTCCGAATCTCGCATTCGTTCATGATCTTAATATACTCGCCCACCGTTGAAAAGTACATACCGCGCCCTTTAAGCCGGTCACTGTCCTTTTCAACCGTCACCCGGCCATCGCAGTACCCGTGCCGGGCCTCGCGATCAAACAGGCATCCCTCGGCCGTGAGCACGCCGTCTGGCTTTCCCTCGGCCGTCAAAAGCTCTACCGTCACACCTTCCGCAAAAATCAAGCCGTTCGTGAAGACCTGCGCCTTTTCCGCGCGCAACCGCGCCCGGATGCGCCCGTCTTCGTAGTAGTCCAGCGGCAACGCGAGGTTTTCGACCGGCGTCGTCATGGCCGCCTTGGCCGTTGACCAACGTTCGGCCAACGGACGCCATGCGGCATCGTCGTGCCGGTTGAACCAACGCGCGGCATCTGGATCTTCGGCCGCCGCCGCCGCCGACTGGACGACGCACGCCGCAAAGACCGCTAGCGCCACGCGCAACACGCTGCGCCTCTGTTCAGCGCACCAGACCATGAATCGCTCCCAGCGTTTGCCACAATCGTTTCAAATCCTTGAAGGGGATGGCGTTCGCCTTATCCGAGAGGGCCTCGGCTGGATTGACATGCGTCTCCATGAACACACCGTCAACCCCCGTCGCCACCGCCGCACGCGCCAAGGCCGGCGCCCAGCGTCCATCGCCCCCGCTCATCTTGCCCGCGCCACCCGGCCGCTGCACGCTGTGTGTGGCGTCGAACACCACCGGCACACCCAATTCACGCATAATCAGCAAACTGCGCATATCCGCCACCAGATTGTGATAGCCAAAGCTCGCCCCGCGCTCGGTCAGGATGATCTTGTCGTTTCCGGCCGAACGGATCTTCTCAATCACGTTGATCATGTCCTCAGGCGCGAGGAACTGGCCCTTCTTGACGTTGACCGCCTTGCCGGTCTCCGCCGCCGCCACCACGAGGTCGGTCTGACGGCACAGGAACGCCGGAATTTGCAGAATATCCACCACCTCGGCGGCAATCGCCGCCTGTTCCGGCTCGTGGATATCGGTCAGGACCGGCACCCCGAAGCGGTCGCGTATCTCTTGCAGCACCGCCAACCCATCGACCAGCCCCGGCCCGCGATAGGAATCCACCGAGGTACGGTTCGCCTTGTCGAACGAAGCCTTGAAAACCAGCGGCACCTCCAGCTCCTCCGCGAGCCGCACCAGTCGCGACGCGAGGTCGATCGCGCCCCCCACCGACTCGATCACGCACGGCCCGGCAATGAATGCCAGCCGCTTGCCTCCGAACACGACATTGCCCACTCTGACTTGTTTCACGCTCACTCTTTTGGCTCCTGGTTTTCGCTTGCCATTCCCTGCCTGAGCAACGCTTCAACCGCCGGCACATCCTCCGGCGTGTCAACGCCCACGCCCAGGTCCTCGGTCTGGATGACCGCGATACGCGCGCCCAGATAGAGGGCACGCAACTGCTCCAAACTCTCGGTCTGCTCCAACAGACACGGCGGCTCCCGCACGAGCTGCTTCAGGAATGCGCCGCGATAGGCATAGAT
>JAKJHA010000192.1 GCA_022704125.1 Verrucomicrobiota bacterium
CATCGAGAACTACGACGGACAGAATGTCACGTACAGGTACGAGGATCATCGCAAGGGCGAAGTGCATGAGACAATCCCGGCGTCCGAGTTCATCGGGCGGATGATACGGCATCTCCCGCCGAAGGGGTTCCGGATGGTGCGTTACTACGGCATCTATGCCCGGCCGGTGCGGAAGAAGATTCATGCCCTGGTCGCCGATGCGTTGCAGGTTCTGGTGCGCCGCGCCGGACAGGTGGCGCAGTACTTTGCCCGCCAACGCCCCGGACAGCCGGACAGCCGGAAACTGGAGGAGCGTTTTGCCAAGGGCGAGATACGTTGCCCTGCCTGCGGCTCCGCGAACATGCTGCTGATCCGCATCTGGACCAAGACGAAAGGTGTGGTCTACGAATGGGGCGGGAACCTGTCTGCGCGCACCGCGCCGGTGACGTATTGTCCGGCGGTTTCTCTGTCGCCGGTTTACAGGCAACTGACTCTGGCGATCTGACCGAAAAATAATTGATTTTTGCGCTTGACACTGGTCGGTAAAGGTAATATGGTTCCGGTCAGCAGGAAAGAAAGGATTCGTTCGGTCTGCCTGTGGGTGCAGGTGAAAAGGTAACGTACAAGAAACAAGGGCTGTTCTTCGCGCTCTTTCCTGTCTGAAAGCTACCGAGCGAAGCGAGGTTACCCTTGAAGAAACAAGGGCTGTTCTTCGCGCTCTTTCCTGTCTGAAAGCTACCGAGCGAAGCGAGGTTACCCTTGAAGAAACAAGGGCTGTTCTTCGCGCTCTTTCCTGTCTGAAAGCTACCGAGCGAAGCGAGGTTACCCTTGAAGAAACAAGGGCTGTTCTTCGCGCTCTTTCCTGTCTGAAAGCTACCGAGCGAAGCGAGGTTACCCTTGGACCGCTGTCATGGTCACGGAGATCACGGAGGTTTCTTATGTCGCGGTATCTTGTTGGATGGGCTTTTCTTTCCTGCAGCCTTGCAGTGCAGGCTGCCGTCTATCACGTGGACTGCAACCGTCCCGATGACACGGGGGACGGATTAAGTTGGACGACGGCCAAACGGACGATCCAGGCTGCCATAGATATCGCCACTGACGGCGACACCATCCGCGTCGGTCCCGGCACGTATGGCGAGGGAACCACCCCTACACCCGGCAGCATTATCCGTAGTCGGGTGGTCTGCGAGAAAGCGATAGCCATCGAATCAACCGGCGGTGCTGAGGCCACGATCATTCTGGGTGAACGCGATCCGCTCGACACCAGTTACCAAGGGACCGGTGCCAACGCTGTGCGCTGTGTTTACATGAGTGCGGGTACGCTTACCGGTTTCACACTTACCGGTGGGGCCACCCACAGCGACATTACCGAAAACTCCAACTGCAGAGGCGGCGGTCTTCTGGCCGCCAGTTCTACGCCTGTCCTTTACGACTGTATCGTCAGCAACAATGCTGCGCGCCGCGGCGGCGGGGCATACAAGGGCACGTTCCACCGTACGCGCTTTCTCGGTAACTTCGCTTCCCAAAATGGCGCCGGTGTGCGCGAATCGCGCCTGCACGACTGTCTGGTCGCCTTCAACACTGGCAGCGCCATAGCCTACTGTAACAGCCAGTCCCTTTTCCCCGTCAACTGCACCATCGCCCGCAACACCGGCGCGGCACTGGACTGCTCCGGCGGCTATAATCTGATCATCACCGAAAACGGCAACGCATTCTTGGGAACACAGTATCCGGTTGTTGACAGTTGCATCCAGTATGCGACAAATGTGGGATCAAACAATCTGGTCACCCTCCAGGCACACTTCGTCGATTCAGCCAACGGCGACTTCCGCCTGCTCGCCAGCTCCCCCTGTCTCGACCGCGGCAATCCGGCCTGGACCGGTGCCGCGCCGTCAGCGGACCAGCGTACCGATCTGGTCGGCAATCCCCGCCTGCAGGGCGCGGCGCTGGATCTCGGTGCGCTGGAAGGTGCCGTGTCCGGCGTAGCGGTGGTCACCTGTATCGCGCCGACCGGCAGCGGCACGCTGACGCCGCAGGGACACTTCTTCCTGCCCGTGTTACCTACTCAACTCCTCTTTACCGCTACAGCCGATGCCGGTTCTGTGTTGCGCCATTTTAGTGTTAACGGCTACAAACAGAAGGATTGCGGGACCACCCTCACGTTGCGCATCAAAGATCCGGGCGCGGTCTATATTGTGACGGCCGAATTCCGCCCGGCCCGTTACGTGGATCCCGCCGGCAGCGACGCGGATAACGGCACTTCGCCGGCTACGGCCTGGCGTACACTCCAACACGCCGCGACCACCGCACCGAGCGGCAGCCTGATTCTGGCCGCGCCCGGCACCTACAACAAGGGGCACGCGTTCGGCGGTTCGCACAGCAACCGTGTCGTCATCACACGCGATATTGTGCTCAAAGCTATTGCTGGGCCCGGACAAACCGTGATTGAGGGTGCCGCCGATCCCGACAGCACGCTCTACGGTTGCGGCACAAACGCCATGCGTTGCCTCTACATCTCGGCCGGCGCGGTCGAGGGTTTCACCTTGACCGGCGGGGCTAGCAGTGTCTCACCAGAAGACAAAGATGCTGACAACGTACGCGGCGGTGCCGTATTCGGCGCGGCACCGGGGACTCTGTGGGACTGCGTGATTTCCAACAATGTGGCGAGTCGTGGTGCGGCTGGTTTCGGCGGTACTTTCAACCGGTGTCTGGTGACTGGCAATCGTGTGCACAACAACGGCACCTTCCGTGCGGCGGAGGTTTATGATTGCCTGATTGTCAACAATATCGGCAACTGGGCCGGTGTTTTCGGGGGGCGCTTCTACGGCTGTACCATCAGCGGACAATCCGCGGGGGGCGGGATCGGTGAGAGCACAACCGCCTACAACACGATCCTCTTCGGCAATGCCGTGCAGGACGCCGCGGCCAAGGCCACCTGCGTCAATTGCTGTACCGGCGGTCAGTTGCGCCCCGGTGCCGGTAATATCGCCGCAGATCCGCTTTTTGTTGACGCCGCCAACGGCGATTTCCGGTTGCGCGCCGATTCACCCTGTATCAACGCGGGCGATGCGACCTACGGAACCGGCATAGGCGGTGCCGACTTTGTCGGTGCCCCGCGTGTGCAGGGCGGTCAGGTCAATATCGGCGCGTACGAAGGCGCGGTCGGCTCGATCATGGCCTCTGCCACCAGCGGCGGCTCAATCAATCCCTCTGGCGCGTTCCTGCTGACCAATGACGTCACCTTCACTGCGACGC
This sequence comes from Verrucomicrobiota bacterium, assembly GCA_022704125.1. Classification (GTDB taxonomy): domain Bacteria; phylum Verrucomicrobiota; class Kiritimatiellia; order RFP12; family UBA1067; genus DUPH01. The sequence continues at coordinate 3,235 of JAKJHA010000192.1, forward strand.
CGTGGCCCGGTCGCGCCTTCCGCCACTTCGAGTTGAATGGTGTGCAGGTGCCCGGTAGCGCCACCAGCCTGAATATTGTGGCCGCCGATTATGGCGACGGCGCCGTTATCGTGCGTGCCGTCTTTCAAGATGGATTCTACGTGGATGCCGCGACTGGCGACGACGCTAACAGCGGCCTTGAAGCCGATCAGCCGCTTAAGACCCTGCAAGCCGCCGCATCACGTGCGTTGGACGGCGATACCGTGCGCGTCGCGCCGGGCACCTACGACGCCGGCTCCGCAGCCGTGACCGCAGGCGCACTCGCCAACCGTCTGGTTATCACCAATGACATCACAGTCATGTCGCTCGGCGGACCGGAAGACACCTTTATCGTCGGTGCCCGCAGCCAGAATGCGAACGGTTGCGGTTCGGATGCTGTGCGCTGTGTCTACATGTCGGCTGGCACGCTTCAAGGCTTTACCATCACTGGCGGTGCGACTGACACCGAGGACGGCGGGTTTGAGAACGACTGCGGCGGCGGCATCTATAGTTTGTCTTCATCGTCGGCGAGCGTCATTGACTGCATTATCTCGAACAACATTGCTTACAGCAGAGGCGGCGGTGCCTCGTTCGGTGTGCTACACCGTTGCCGGATCAGCGGCAACGCTGCCATCGGCACCGGTCCCACCGCCTTCGGCGGCGCGGTCCGTGGCAGCAGGGTTTATGACTCGCTGATCGTCAATAACAGTGGCTCATACGCCATCTCCTTTGCCTACCTGTACAACGTCACTGCCTACAATGACTCGCCGGTCTACACGCCAACAGCCTGCAACTCGATCTTGATCTTGAGCGGCGGCGGCAACAGCATCGTCAGCATTGACTCTACCCGCAAGGTTTACCGCTCCTGTGTATCCGGCACGCTCCCCGCAGCGAATGACGGCGGCGGCAATCTGTTTGACGATCCGCTCTTCATGAATCCGGCGGCCGGTGATTTCCGCCTCCATCGTACCTCGCCCTGCATCGACAGGGGTAGAATCGGCCTCTACGGCAACGGACTGGGTCTTGATCTCCTCGGTGCCGCGCGCCTGCAGGGTGCAGATGTGGATATGGGAGCCTACGAGGGCGGGGTCGGCGGCGTAAGGATTATTGCTTCCGTTGACGGTGGCGGCTCCCTCGAACCGCAGGGCACGATGTTGTATCCCGCCTCTCCGGTTGAAGTGAGTTTCACTGCCACGCCATGGCCGGGCCGCGTGTTCACCCATTTCTCGACCAATGGTGTTGCCCTGCCAGCCGCCGGCAACAGCCTGCAGCTCAACCTGACCACCGATCAAGCCATTGACCTGGTTGCGCACTTCGCCGGTACGCTCTACGTGGACGTCGCGCGTCCCGACGACAGCGGCGATGGGTTGAGTTGGGGAGCGGCGAAGCGTACCCTCCAGGCGGCTGTCGTAGAGGCCGCCGACAACGACACCGTGCTTGTCGCGCCCGGCCTGTATCAGGAGGGTGCTTTCGTTACGCCGAATGAAAAAACTACCGGCTATATCATGAACCGCGTGGTAATCACCAACCGGATCACGGTGCGCTCACGCGACGGTGCCGCAGTTACCGTCATCCAAGGCGCGTTCGACACCGCTTCCGGCGACCTTTACGGACGTGGTCCCAACGCCGTGCGCTGCGCCTACATGACCAAGGGCGTTCTGCAAGGATTTACCCTGACCGGCGGCGCGACCGACCGTGTCAATCTCGAAGACGAAAACAATCGCGGCGGCGGTGTTTATGTTCCGGAACTTACCTACACGCCGGAAATCCTCGACTGTGTAATCTCCAACTGTGCCTCCGTGCGCGGCGGCGGTATCCATGCCGGCACGCTGCGCCGTTGCGTGCTACGCGGCAACTATGCCGAAAGAAACA
>JAKJHA010000193.1 GCA_022704125.1 Verrucomicrobiota bacterium
CCACGCCCGGCGGCAAGGCGCTCAAGTTTTATGCCTCCGTGCGCTTGCAGGTCCAGCGCATCGGTGCGATCAAAGACCCCACCGGCACCGTGATCGGCAACCGCACGCGCGTCAAGGTCGTCAAGAACAAGGTCGCGCCGCCCTTCACCGAGGCGGAATTCGACATTCTCTACGCCCGCGGCATCTCGTGGGAGGGGTCGGTGCTCGACGCCGCGCTTGCGCGCAACGTGGTCGCCAAGCGCGGCTCGTGGCTGAGCTTCGAGTCGGAGCAGATCGGCCAAGGATCAATCGCCGCCACCGAATTCCTGCGCAACAACCCCGAGGTCGCCGACAGGATCATCGCCAGAATCAAGGACGAGCCCCCCGCCGCCATTGAGAAGAAGGGCAAAGAGGAAAGCGCAGAGGAATAGCACAGCCCCCGCGGCCAATCAAAAGGAACCGGCCCGACCGTGCTCTTGCCACTAAAACGTAAGGAAAGGGACAAAAAAGGGGGAAAAGACGCAGATCTTTTACTTTTTGCACTGGAATCATGGGGTTTACTGTGATAACCTTTGGCGATTCCTTTGAAAGATGACCGAAGCACGAGGATACGGATGATGAAACAGGCCGATGACACGCAAAAAGTTTCTGCGTATGCGCAGGCTGGAGTGGACATAGATTCTAAGATGTCCGGCATTGAGGTCATCAAGACGATGGTGCGCGCCACCGCCACCAAGGGCGTCGTGGGCGGAATCGGCGGTTTCGGCGGTCTTTTCCAGTCGCCGGGCAAGGAGAACCTGTTGGTCGCCAGCACTGACGGCGTCGGAACCAAGCTCAAGGTCGCCGTCATCGCCAAGAAGCACGATACGGTCGGTCAGGACCTCGTCAACCACTGTGTCAACGACATTCTCGTCCAAGGCGCCACACCGCTATTTTTCTTGGACTACATCGGGGCCTCGCGCTTTGACCCTGTTGTTTTTAAAGAGGTGGTTTCCGGATTGTGCAAGGCCTGCAAGGAGAACGGCTGCGCACTGTTGGGCGGCGAGACCGCCGAAATGCCCGGGCTCTATCCGCAGAACGAGTACGATCTGGTCGGTACGATCGTGGGGACGGTTCCCCGCAAGCAGCTCGTCACCGGCAAGAAGATCAAACCCGGCGACGTCATCATCGGACTGCCTTCCGGCGGCCTACAGACCAACGGCTTCTCGCTGGCGCGCAAGGTGATCCTCGACCAGTGCGGACTGATGCCGCAGGATTTGCTGCCCGGCACCCGCTACACCGTGACCGAGGCACTGCTGGCGCTTCACCGTAGTTTTCTGAAACCCGTCACCGCCCTGATGGCGCGAGTGCCGGTGCACGGCATGGCGCACATCACTGGCGGCGGCTTTGTGGACAACATTCCACGTGTGTTGCCCGGAAATTGTACGGCCGTCATCAATCGCTCGAGCTGGCGCGTGCCCACACTTTTCACCTTCATCGAGCGCCAAGGCAGAGTCGACCGCGACGAGATGTACCGGGTCTTCAACATGGGCATCGGCTTCTGCATCGTCGTGCGCCAGAAAGACGCCACCGCCGCGATGGCGTTGCTCTCCAAGATGCGTCAGACGCCGGTCCTGATCGGAGTGATCGAAAAAGGACCGCGAAAGGTGATCTACCGCGACAGCTAAGCCGTCGCTCGCTGGAGCATGCACAAAAAAAAACACGCCTGCGGCACGGAACCGCAGGCGTGACTTTTTTACGACGGTCGCGTGTTACTTCTTCGCAGCCGCCTTCTTCGCCGGAGCTTTCTTCGCAGCCGGTGCCTTCGCAGGAGCTGCCTTCTTGGCGGGCGCCTTCTTCGCCGCGGGGGCTGCCGCTTTCTTTACGGGGGCTTTCTTGGCGGCCGGAGCCGCTTTCTTCGCGGGAGCCTTCGCAACCGCTTTCTTCGCAGGCGTCGCCTTCTTAGCAGGAGCTGCCTTCACCGCCGCCTTTTTCGCGGGGGCCTTTTTCGCAGGAGCTGCTTTCTTTGCTGTGGCCATTGCGTTGTCCTTTCGTTAGGTTGAACCCGTTAACTACAACAGATCGTTGCACCACGAGAGAATGCACCGATATGTTGTTATGACTGTACTGTAGCGTGTATCGGGAAAAATGCAAGGACTGTTTTTAGGAAAATGAAAAAAAATTAAAGACGCGAAAAACGCACAGAGCATTTTTTCTCACACGAAAACAAGTATACTGCTCAATTTCGAACGACGGTTTTGAACGACTAGACCCCCTGTTTTATTGACGGCTCTGTTTGCGAGATGATATGCTTAAGACGATCTGGGTTGGAAACATGTACAAAAAACGAGAGACCTTCGTCGACAGTGCATTGTACTCGTTGCCCTTGCGGAGCGAGGTCAATGCGGTGTTGCATCTGTTGCATGCACAGCCGGGCACGGTCCGGACGGGATTGGATGTGGGGTTTACCAATGCGGGAGTCAGCCGCACGCTGCGTTTGGTCGGCGGGTACTGGATGACCGTGGAGCCCACACAGCAACGGCGTTCGCTGGTAGCGGCGGCGCTGGGACAGGAGACTGTGCTGTGTCTCGGCAAAGATGGGGAACTGCCCTTTGAGGACAAGCAGTTCGATGCTGTCGTACTTGCACATGACGTGCTGACCGATAGTTTTCACGCCAGCGCCATCGTCAAGGAGTGCCACCGGGTGCTCAAGACGGGCGGGATGTTTTTGCTGACGGTAGCGTATCGTAAACCATTGGGACTGGCGGCTATGCTAAGCCGACAGCGCACGATGTTCGGCGCTGGAGACAGCTACACCGAATCCGACATCTTCCATCTGCTAAAAGACGGATTCGACGTACTCGGATTTAGGTTTTCCTGTCGCTTCTGGGTGCAGATGGTGCGACGTTGGGACGGCCGCCGCAGGAGTTCCGGAATCCGCGGATCGAGCAATGTCTGGTTGCGGATGCTGTACAGGGTGGCATGGCTGATGGATTTGCCGCTATTCTGGACGCGCGGTCATCAGATGACCGTTTACAGCCGACGTAAGGGCTGGCGCTCCAAGCAGGTGAGCGTGCTCGGCAAACACACGCCGGTTTCGGACGCGATCCTATTCAACCCGCGCCGCGAAGGCAGCCAACTCTCGCTGGACAAGTTCAAATGAGGCGAAGGAATTTGGGATTTAGGATTTGGGATTTAGGATTTAGGATTTCCAGGTTTCATTACTTGCGGAACATCGGGAGGGGCGCCCGGCGGCGGTCATGCCGCCCTTTGCGACTCGCGCTTCTTAAGGTCGCCAGCGCGGCACTTGTGTTCACGTTTTCTGTGGTCCGCGCCGACGAGGAGACTGCGGCCGCGATGGAGGAGATCCGGGGCGCGGTTGAGCGATTCGTGAACGCACGAACGGCAGGCAGTACCGATGATTTTTTGGTGGCAGTGGCGAAGGTCAGAGAGATGGCCGATGCCGGTCAGACGTTTTTCCGCTTTCTGCTGGCAGTGCATGCCGCGCAAGAGCCTCTCTGCGCGTTGTCGGACGAGCAGCGGGAACGTTATCTGAACGAGGGGCGACCGCTGATACGCGCGCACGCCCAGGAACGTAACGCATTGGCCCAATATCTGATCGGGCTGGACTGCGACCTTAATCTGAATCAGCCGGAAGAGGCGCGCAACTGGTACCAGCAGGCTGCGGCGCAGGGTCAGACCTTGGCGCAAAATGCGTTGGGGCTTATCTACTACCTCGGTCAGGGCGTACCACAGGATGATGACAAGGCCAGCGAGTATTTCCGTCAGGCCGCGCTGCAAGGAGACCGCAACGGCGAGTACAACCTCGCCTCACTCTACGCTCAGGGACGCGGCGTGCCCAAGGATGAGAGCATGGCGCTTACGCTCTACACGCGTGCCGCCGAAAAGGGCCATTCGAGTGCCATGAACAACCTCGGATGGCTCTATCAGGAAGGACGCGGAACTGAAAAGGATTTGGTAGCCGCAGCCAACTGGTACCGTCGCTCGGCGGAGTCCGGCAATGCCGACGGCCAATTCAACTACGGCTTTATCTGCGTCCGGGGGCGCGGTGTGCCGCGCAATCCACGCGAGGCAGGCTTATGGTTCGCGCGCGCTGCCAACCAAGGACATGTCGAAGCGCAAGTTAACATCGGCCTGCTCTACCGCGATGGTGACGGCGTCAAGCAAGACAACCGCAGGGCGCTCACCTGGTTCGCCAAGGCCGCCGAAAAGCGCCACGCGATGGCGCAGTTTTTCATCGGGCAGATGTATGAAGAGGGACGCGGCGTACCGCAGGATCATGAGCGCGCCTTCAATTGGTACACGAAGGCGGCGGAGCAGGCGAACCCGCGCGCGATCCATGCGCTCGGCACTTTTCACTATCGCGGGATCGTGGTGCCAAAGGACTACGCGCAGGCTGAACAGCATTACCGCCGCGCAGCCGAAGCCGGGGTTCCCGCCGCACAAAACAATCTTGGGATGCTTTATCTACGAGGTGAGGGCGTGCCACAAGATCATGCTCTCGCCGCAAAGTGGTTCACGGCCGCTGCTGATCAAGGTGCCGCCAGCGCAGCTTACAATCTGGCGACCCTGTACGAGTATGGGCGCGGCGTCGAGAGGAGCCATGTCCGCGCGGTCGAACTATTTAGGCAGGCCGCACGGCAAGGCCACGTTGGTGCTGCGGAGTGGCTCTTCAAAAATGGCTATACTTCGTGGGGCGAGAAAGAGCGTTAGGAAAGGGAGCAGGCATGTACTACATCGGACCGCATGTGTCCATCGGAGGCGGCGTGGCCAACGCGCCGAAGAACGCCAAAGCGCTAGGTGCGACAGGCTTTGGCATGTTTGTGAAAAACCAGCGGCAGTGGACCGCCGCGCCGTACACGCCCGCTGACATCGAAGCGTTTAAGCAGCAGATGACGGTAGACGGCTATACTGCCGCCCAAGTGATGCCGCACGCCGGTTACCTCATCAATCTCGCTAACCCGGATGAGGAGGCACACGCGAAATCGATGGGCGCGTTGATTGATGAGATCCGGCGCTGCATGGCGTTGGGACTCGACAAGCTGAATTTCCATCCCGGCAGTCACCTGCGAAAGCTGACGCCTGAAGCGGCGTGCACGCGCGTGGCGCAGTCGATCAACGCCGCACTGGCGCAGACGCA
>JAKJHA010000194.1 GCA_022704125.1 Verrucomicrobiota bacterium
CTTGGTTGTCGCGGCTCCGTCATGTGCGGCAAGGTAAAGGCCGGCCTCGCCCAACTGGAAAGCCATCATCTGCAGCGGACAGCGTGCCGACGGATACGGCGCTGCATAATGACCGCGATGCCGGGGCATCAAGCGCCCGCCCCAGTTGCCGCGCGGCAACAGCGCATCGCCGACGCCCGGCGGCACCACCTCGCTGAGGAGCGGGTATGAGGTTTCTTCCAGGCCGAAACGCCGGCTGCGGTTCGTCACGCGGATGCGCCACGCGCTCGCGCCTTCGCCCGCGTCCAGCGAGACCTCGGCACGTACATCAACTACGCCTGGTTCGTCCGGCAGATCGAGGCCCTCCCACACAAACTCAAGTCGGCGGCGCTTGGCGACGGCCCTGCACCGTGCGGCGGGAGAACGGTTGGAGAGCAACGCGGTCTGCTGCTGCCCTGCGGCATCCGCAGGCGTTTTGAAAGTCAGCGACCACAACCCCGGCGAGCCGCTGCGCGCACGCACGAAGCGGGTGTCATCGACCAACAGGTTCTCGATACCTGTGCAGTCGAACCCCTGCTCCGCATCGGCGAACACCACGCGCAGCGCCGCGTTTTCCAAGCGGTATGCGCCCTCCGGCGGATCGCGCTCGACCGCTACCCAGGGACGGCCCTCCTTAAAGAGCGAAACCTCCGGCTCACGCTCGCGCCCCAGCCATTGGCTGTACCAAGCCTTGTCACCCGCTGGTCCAAAGTAGAGCCCGCCCTCAAAACGCGCCTCGGGGCCTTGCCAAGTCATGTGACCGCTGCGGATATAGTACACGAACTGATTTGAAGCATCCCAACACACCACGCCCTCAAAACCGGCACCGCAGGCATCCGTCGCATCGGCCATGACCCCCCACTGCGGTCCGCCCACCCCGCGGCTGGGAGCGCCTTTCGGCTGCAAGGGATACGTGTCACCGCCATCCCCGGTAACAAAGCTTGTGTAGTGCGCCTCCTTGCGCGAGAGGTGGAGGAAGTGCAGCTCGTGCCACGGACCATCATCCGTGCGCGTGTAACGCGCTTCCACCTGTACGACCGGAGAGTGGGCGCTGTAGGTGTAGCGATAGACCACCTGCGGCTGGCCAGGCGTCTCGGCGGCGCGCTGTCCGAAGCCGGTCCGCACCTCCACCACAACACGCAACGGGCTCGCGAACGCCACGCGCGCGACCGCATCTTCGCAGACGTTGGCGCAATACTGCATCAATCGTCCGTCCGCTTGCTTGCGGACGATGCGGTCAAGGAAGTAGAGTTCTGGATCGGCATGCCCTGAACGGACATATTCAATCTCCTGCGGGAAGCCGCCTTTTCCACGGACCGGATGCGCCAACCGGAAATATCCGTTTGCGATTGCGATGCGCGTGTTGTCGACCGAGACGACCAGATCGCTGACCGGCGCGGCGCGTGACGCCTGCCCCGTGCGCCACTCGAAACGCCGCACAGCGTTCGGCGCGGTGGTGCCGGGCATCTGCCAGACCAAGACCGGTGCCCCGCCTGTGCGGTCCAGCACAAAGGGAACCGGCGTGAAACGCCCGTCCGCATGTCGTTCGGCAAGATCGGCATCCGCCGCAGATGCCGCCCATTCGCGCGTCATGCGCTGGGCGACAATTCCGTTCTCACGTGCGTGCGCGCCGTTGTGCACGCCGACCGTCAGACCGCTGGCCAGCGCCTGCATGGCGATGCTCGCCATGCACCACCATATCGCCACATAAACACGCATCTTTTTCGCCCTCCTACCGTATGGTCATCAGCATGCCTTTGGCTTGTAGCGTCAGACGTCCGTCGGCATTCATGCTGAGCGTGACTCCGTCCTGCCGTACGCCATCAACGTAGACGGTCCACGATGCGAGATTGGCACGTCCCTCCAGACTGCCGATCGTGAGCGGGAGCACCAGACCTGTCGTCTGCCCGTCCGCATTCACAATGTAAAGCGTGCCATTGGGTTCTGCGATCAGCTTTGTCAATGTTCCCGCGCTCAGCATGTCCACCCGCAGGGTGTCGATGCTCTCATTCGTCATCACCTCGAGTGTTGCACCCTCACGGATCTCAAGCGGTGAGCCTGCGGGAATTGCATCGGTTTCGCCCCCGACACCGCCGCCTATCGCGCGATCAGCCGTCAGCTCGTAAGGCACCCCGTCGTTGTAGTAGAGGAAGCGTCCTCTATCGACGTAATCACCGGTGCCGGTACCGCCAGTGCTGGGCGGCATGACGTTCGCGCGGTTGTCGACAAGGATCCACGAACTGCCGTCCATGCTGCCCTCGAGCGTCCACGTCACGGGGTCGCGTCCGGGGTCGTCGTTTGCTGTGCAGAGGTTGTAAGAAACGATTTCCGGAGCGTTTTCCGGCAGCCGCATGACCACGATCCGGTGTGTCGCCGGATTGTCGACGGCCGGCACGTTCTTGTTGAGGCACCATTTTGTCGCGGTCGACTGATCGAACAGCTTGTCGGTGCTTTCGGTCGGCGATCCGGTTGAATACGCCTCCGGCGTGGCGAACTGACCGGGCAAAAGCGCATCGACAGAGGTGCCGGCCACAAGCCCGACGTTTTGGCGCTGCCCGCTGACGTCGTACAGGGCCAGTTCAGAAAGCTGGGTCACGTTAACATTTGACCTGTTTTTCATGATGGTGAAGCGGAACCAGCGGAACGGCACAATGTTTTGGATCTGCAACGTTCCTTGTTGCACCACTGTGGCGCCGGTATACGTGTTGGTACCGATCAACGTCTGGGTACCGGCACCGGTTTTGATCAGGCTTCCTGTCCCACTGACGTCGCCCGCAAAAAATGCGACGCACTCAGCAGGTGTCGCGATCGTCAGGTCCACGCCATTCATCATGACCGTCCCGTACCCCGCCAGTGCGCCGACGGTCTCTGCGACGCCGTTAAGTAACAACGAGGCCCCCTCCTTTACTGTGACCACGCCCGTATCGCTTACGATATTGGCGGTGTGTGCGGAGGTCACAGGAAAACCGCCGGACACCACCCACGCATTTCGTGTGCCCGTCGCGCTGAATCCACTCTTCACATCGAGATCGACCCATGTCTCGCCATCGTGGCTGCCCTGCAGACGCCATGCCGCAGGATCACGATCGGCAGCGTCATTGCCGGTCGCCCAATTGTAGTGCGTGATCGGCTGGGGCGAGGCGAAATCGATGCGCAGCCAGACGCGCTCCTTGTCTTCTGCGCTGCGGGAGGCTTTGCAGCGGAAATCCAGCCACTTGCTCTTCACGGTCGCGTCCGGCGGCACGATGCCGTCGACCGCCTTTTCCGGCATTTCTCCAGCCGGGAATGCATTGACCTCGGGGTTTACGCCAGTACCGCCGGTCGGGTCATAGGCGATGCCGATCCGGTTCGGCGTGACATCTACCCCCTCATTGAAAAGCGCGATCTCGGCAAGCTGCATGGAGTTGGCCACGCTCGGATTTTTGACGCCCTCAACTTTGAAACGGTAGAACAGGAAGCCTTGGGCGGGCGCGAGCACGACCGTGCCCTCCGCAACCGTCAGGTTCGCCGGTACCGCCTGCGGGGCAGTGAGCGTCAGTGTGCCGGCCCCGTATTTCCCAATCGAGACCGCTCCGCTGCACCATGCACGCTCCCATGTGTCGTCGGAGCCGTCCGCCAGCACGCCCAGCGTTGCGGGGCCGTTGGTGCTCAGCACGCGTCCCGCGCCGATCAAGCGGTTCACGATGTCGTCTTTGCCGTTGAGATCCAGCACCGTGTCCGCCGCAAGGCGAATATGTCCCGCACCGGGGCCGTGCGGCAGCCGGTGGTGCGCGTCCAAGCGCAACACACCTGCCATGACCTCGGTGTCGCCGGCATAGCTGAGCTGATCGGCTGCCAAGGTCAAGCGACCGGTCCCTATCTTCCGCAGACCGCCTGGACCGGAGAAAATAAGCGTGCCGCCCGGATCCGGGATCGTCACATCAAATCCCTGCGTATCAAGGTTGATCGAGTGTCCGGGCCTAGCCACGACATCAAGCGTGCCGTAGGGCTGCTCGGCATTGAAAAATTTCGAGTGGTTTTGACGTGCGCGCACGAGGCCCCCCTCAAAAAACATCCTTGCAATGGGGTCGTCATTTTTATAAATCGACGTCGCTTCAAGCACGCCCCCCTCTTGCAGCGTCAGCTCGCCCGATTCTACAGTGCGGGCGCTACCGTTCAGCGGCCACCATGAGTTGAAGCGGAACTCGTTACAGCGCAGCAGCGCATTGCTGACCGTGACGCTGGCCTGCGGCCGCAGACCGGTGTTGACGCTTGGATTGCTGGCGATGCGCAGGTTGCTGTTGACGATGAACTGCCCGCCTGTGACCAGCAACGTGCCGGTGCTGCCGTCCGCGCCCACATACGATTCGGTGTTCAGCGTCACAGTACCGCCCGACTGCGAAAAAGTGCCGGCATATCCCGTGCCGCCGCCTATCTTGACACGTCCGGCCGAAATTGCCGCCCCGTCCGCCGCAAAATGAGCGAAGCCGGTCACACCCACGTCAAGGCTGGTGGAAGCCGCAAATCGCCCGCTCGACAACGCCAGCACGGCAGACGTGCCGATATTCGGATCGGCGAGTGTGAACACACCATTCTGGCGGTAGCCGCCATCAGTGATAGTCAGGCGTCCGGCATCGGCGGAGGTGAAGACACGGTCGCCTAAAAAGTTAAACGTGCCGCTGCCCTCGACCTGCAAGAATACACTCTCCAGTCCCGTGTTGGTCAGGTTGAGCGTGCCGCCCTGTCCCAACAGCCGGAAGGGATTGTCCGCGTCGCCCGCCGCGTGCGTGACGGTATTGCTGAGCGTTACCGTTCCGGAAATCGGGCCGGCCAAGCGGTCATCATGGTAGCAGTCATTCACTGCGGTGAGGTCCAGCGAGTCGGTATCGACGGCGACTGTGTAGGTCATCCGCTCATCCCCTTGCCCGAGGTAGGTGATTTTGGCAAGGTCAGCGGCGTCCCGCACCACGAAATTTGCGCCCTCCGAAACGGTCACCGTCTGGTGCTCGGCCAGCGGACGCCCCAAATCCAGCACGCCCGCGAGAACCGTCACCGCGCCGGTAAACGTGTTGTGTGAAGGCGGCAGTTGGAACGTAAGCGCGCCTTCGCCTGTTTTGACCAG
>JAKJHA010000195.1 GCA_022704125.1 Verrucomicrobiota bacterium
CGGTTGGCGGTCAACAATTTCAACGCCGTGTTCAGCGCGCTTTCCGGCGACGGTCGACTGCACGCCGAAAACAACAGCGTGGTGACCTTGACGGATTACACGGCTTTTGCGGGGACGGCCTCAGGTCAGGGCGTGGTCGCATTGCAGGCGGCGGACGGTGCCGATGCCTACATCATGCCCAAGGGTATCAACACTGTGATTTGCAATGACGGCGCTCTGCCGATGTCGGTGGTCGTGACCAATACCGGAGCGGAAACGTTCATCGGTTCGTTGCAGGACGGCGTCTCCGCGCTGGGGCTCACGCAGACTGGCACCGGGAACACCTACTACACCGGCATAGACAGCACCTATACCGGCGCAACGCGGATCGAGGCTGGCACGGCGACGGTGGTTTCGGGGGTTCTGGCCAAGTTTGTCCGCTTTAAACCCAGCGCGACCCGGCCCGAAGGCGCACATGTCAATACGGGCTACCAGCTTTCCGAATTCCGTCTTACCTTGGGCGGCGTCGATGTGCCGTATCCCGTCGGCACGCTGGCGACGAGTCCGGGCAAGACGGCCGGTGTGGAGGGACCGGAAAAAGCGATTGACGGCAGCGTGGACACCAAGTTTTATCATAATTCCAAGTCGCCGCTGCAACCGCTGGTGCTTGAGTTCCCGGCTCCGTTGCTCTTCAACGGTTATGCGTGGTACACCGCAAATGATGCCGAAGGACGGGATGCGATCACATGGACCGTCGAGACCAGTGCGGACGGAACGACGTGGACGGTGGTGGACTCGCAAGACTATTCCGCAGATACCTCGTTGATCACGACCGCGCGTAAGACGTTGGTCGGGCAGTGGTCGGTGCAGGGCATGCAAAGCGCGATGAATGTCTTCTCCGATCTCTCGCCGACCACGGTGGCGGCACCGGGCAAACTTGCGGTCTCCGGCACAAGCGAGACGGTCGGCTCGCTCAGCGGCGATGGCACGATCGAGCTGCTTGCGAACGGCACGTTCGGCATCCACACGACTGACGATGCGGTCTTCAGCGGTTCATTCAGCGGTGCCGGTACCGTCGTCAAAAGCGGTACGGCCGTGCAGACGCTCTCCGGCACGCTTGCGGTGGACGGCACGCTGATCGTCGAGGCCGGCGTGCTCAATCTGGAAGGTGCTGCGTTGGACGGCATCACTAACATCGTGATCTGCGCGGGCGCGGAATTGACCGGCGCGGCGACAGTCAGTGGCGATCTCACCGTGACGTTCGAGACCGGCGGGTGCTACAGCGCGTCGCTGGCCGTTGCCGGAGCGCTGACCGTTGAGGGTGCCGTTACGCTGACCGTGCCGCAAGGGGTCGTGTATCCCTACTACGGAACGCTCTTCACCTTCACTTCGGTCGATGCCGCAACGCGCCAGGCGCTGCTGAACGCAACCAAGCCGTCGTCGGCCCCCGCCGGTTATACGGCGCTTGTACGCGTGACCGACACTTATGCGAAACTGACCATTGCGCCGGTCGGCTCGGTGATGACGCTGCGGTAGGGGCAGAGCAAGGACGAGCAGACGCTCGTCCCTCCCGTTCTGTGTTCAAGCTTGCGAAGCGACGGGAGGGGCAAGCGTCTGCTTGCCCGGCGGCGGTCACGCCGTCATCCTCCGTGCGACTCTTAACTCTTAGTCGAATACACTTAGTCATCCACACTTAGTCGCCCACACTTAATCGAAAACACTTAGTCGGTCGAACAAGCGACGAAGTGTAGGGACGAAGTGTGCCTTGCGGCACCGCTTTTGCGCACCACCCAGCCACTGCACCCCTGCTCAAAAAGCGGCGTCGCGCGGAATACCGCTTGCCGCCGCACTCCAAATCTTTTCGACTGACTTGTGAGTGCCGAAATGGGCACAAACCACGCACTAAACTCGCGCGCCCCTGTCACTAACCGATTGCGGTTTTTGTGTTTTTTTCAAAGCGCGGACTTCGCTGTCGCTGAGTTCGCGCCACGCGCCGGGCTGCATATTGCCGATCTTGAGAAAGGCGATGCGCACGCGCGTGAGGCTGAGCACAACGAAGTGCGCCAACGAACACATTTTGCGGATCTGGCGGTTGCGGCCCTCCGCGAGTGTGAAGGCCAGCAGGTGCGTGTTGTCGCGCCCCACCTTCAGCACCTCGACCTCCACCGGTTGGATGACGTAGCCATCGATCTCAAGCGGCGAGCGTAGGGTTTCGATCTTGCTCTCCTCCATGCGCCCCGCAACGCGCGCGTGGTAGGTCTTGGTGTGGCCGTAACGCGGGTGCGTCATGCAGTGGGTCAACTCGCCGTCGTTCGACATCAGGAGCAGCCCCTCGCTCTCCTTGTCGAGCCGACCGACCGGCACGAGCCGTTCGCGAAAGTGCGGGCGCATCAAATCGCAGACCGTTGCGCCGCGTTGGTTGTCGGCTGAGCAGATTAGGCCGCGCGGTTTGTAAAGCAGGACAGTACGCAGGCGCTCGGCCTGCTTGGGCAGACTCTTACCTTTGACGCGGATGTCGTCCTTCTCTGGCTGCACGCGCGCACCGGGCTCATACACGGTCTGGCCATTGACGGTGACCACGCCGGCGGCAATCCATTCGGCAGCGTGCCGTCGCGACGCGACACCCCGGCGCGCCAGGACATTCTGCAGGCGCTCGCCGTCTGCGGTACGCGTGCTTTGCGGAGTGGCGCGCGATGTGGTATCGTCTGATCTCATCTATGGGACTTTCCGATCGTGAGTATATGCGGCCCGGCGCTCGCCGGAGCAACAACGCAGCGCCTCCGGCGTCGGCGACCACTTGGTGGCAGCGGCTGCGTTTCTGGCTGTGGCGCCTCTGGCACCGCGCGTGATGATTGTTAGGTGCCGCGGTAGGCGGCCAGCGCCTCTTGATAGGCAGCGGTCTCGACGTAGCCGCAACTCTTGAACTCCGGGCAGAAACCGCGGTAGACGCATTCCGGCACGCAGACGCTGTGAAGCTCTGGCTCGCACTGTTTGACCTCATCCAGCACAAGCTTCCAGGCCGCCGTTGTCTCTGGGGACGCCTGACGGCAGAGCCGTTTGCGCGAGATGAAGATGAGCGCCTGCGCATTGGCAAAGCACTCGTGATCGACCGGCGCGGACTGGGGCATGGATGTACGGTCCACGCCCGTGCGGTCAGTACGCTGGGTGCTGACGAAGTGCTCGATACCGATCTTGTGTCGGACGAAGTGAACGCTGACCCAATAGGGGAGGTTGATCCACTTCCACTTAAACATCATCTGGCGGATGGGCGAATGTTCAGAGAGCAGGATGCGGCGCTTCCAGGCGCTGCTGGGCTCTTTCTCCCCCTCTGCCATGCGGATGGTGGTACGCGCGGCATCGGCGACATCACGCCATGCAAAACGCGTCTTGAAATACTTGAGGGTGACAGACGGTTCCATGGAGTGAAGTTTGGCTTTTTTTACGGGAGAAAGCAATACGAAATAAAGAACTCACACTAAGGCACCAAGGGTACTAAGGTTTTTTGGGGGGCGAGTGTCCCCGCGAGCCACCTTTTGTACTGCGCACGGATGGAATCGAGAGAATCGACGGAATCGAATCCTTCGAATTTTTCGATTCCTTCGGCAACTTACTACCTCTTGTTTCCGCCAGCACCAGCCTATGGCAGGGGCTGAGTGATGCTGGCCCTCACCTTGAAGAAGCGGTATGGTGCTGTCGCGTCGATGTCCGTGAAGGCAAGGTCGCCGTTCGTTGTCGCGCAGATACTCCGTAGCAGTTCCCAAGTTCCGCCGAGCGTATTCACCCCGTAGAGCACGTACCACATTCCGCTCTTAGCGTTGACGATCTTGATGGCGAGCGTTGTGCCGTCGAAGACGAGCGCCGTGCCGTCCGTGGCGAAGAGCGGCGCGACGAGGCCGTTAGCGACCGCCGTAGTCGCCGCGCCATCCACGGTGGCCGTGTAGCCGGTACTGCCCGCCGTGAAGGTGTAGTCGCCGTCCGGCAGCCAGAGGTAGAGCTTGCCGTTTTCATCGGCAAAGAGGTCGCTGACGCCGTAGGGATCGAGCGCCGTAACGACGATAGCCGCATTGGGCGTGAGGTTCGTCACCGTCACGCACCAGACACGCGCCGTACCGTTGCTGGGCGCGGGGGAGATACTGTCGTTCGCAAGGCAGATCGAGCCGCCGGTAAAGGCGTTCGAGACGGAGTACATTCCGCTGCTACCCGGACCGATATCCGCACTGCCGTTTTTGCCCTGCGCGGAGACCGTGCCGCTGGTGATGGTCACTACATTGCCGTTGCCATAACGGCCGCCGCCGATACCCGCGCCATACATGCCGCCCGTTGCCGTGACCGTACCGCCGTTGATGATTACTGCACCGCCGTCGACACAGTAGTAGCCGCCGCCGATGCCTGCACCGTACATGCCGCCCGTGGCCGTGATCGTACCACCGTTGATCGTCACCGTGCCGCCCGCGCCTTCTTTGCCGCCACCGACGCCTGCACCGAAGGCACCACCCGTTACCGTCAGTGTGCCTGCCGCGTCGCTGGGCGCGTTGGTGATGGAGAGCGACGCGCCCGCCGGGACTTCGAGGCCCGCGCGGTTCTGTCCCGAGGCGAGCGTATTTGCTCCCGCGAGAAAGAGCGAGACATCGGCATTCTGCTCCAGCGCAAAGGCGCACTGGCCACCGCCGGTGGTCTGGAGCGTCAAATCCGAGAGCGTGACCGCGCTCGTCGCGCCCGCCGAGACGACGACGAGCACCTTACCCGCCGTGTTCGCGCCAGAGAGCGTGAGGGGCTCTGCCCCGGAAAGCGTGAGTGTAGGCGCGTTATACGTCCAGCCCGTGCCACCGGACGAGACGGCATCGTCGAGAGCGGTGCCGTTGACCGTCACCCCAGTGGGAGCGGCGCTGGCCTTTACTGCGAATGCGATGAACAACGCAGTCAGGATTCTGCTCCGGCTTCGTTTCTTCATGGCAGTGTTCCTCGTTGTGAACATATGATGAAGAAAGGACGGGGGCAAGGCAAGAGGTTTTTGTCAAGTCACGGCTCCAGGTTAACACTTGGTTCTTGATGGTTGGTTGAACATTGATGTGCTTCCCTTCAAGGGGTGCGCCCACCCCCCGGGGGGGTGGGCGGTGGC